>NZ_JAGYWT010000201.1:0-4279 GCF_019279095.1 Microbacterium sp. BF1
ATCGTCACGCACCCGTGCGAGGCATCGAGCACGACCAGCACGCCCCGGGTGTCGAGGTGCTCCGCGATGGTGTCGGCGATCTGCTCGCCGAGGCGCTCCTGCACCTGGGGGCGCGCAGCGAGGATCTCGACGACGCGCACGAGCGCTCCGAGTCCCACGACCTGCTCGCCGGGGAGGTAGGCGATGTGCGCATGCCCGGCGAACGGCAGCAGGTGATGCTCGCAGACGGAACGGAAACGGATGTCGCGCAGCAGCACCGCACCGGAGGGCAGGGTGTCGGGGGCGGGACCGCGCGAGACGCTGATGGTGCGAGCGAGCGGTTCGGCCGGGTCTTCACCGACTCCCAAGAAGAACTCGGAATACAGCTCCGCCATGCGCGACGGGGTCTGCTTCAGCCCCGGTCGGTCCGGGTCCTCGCCGATCGCCTCGAGCAGCTCTCTCGTGAGCCGTTCGACACGTTGCCTGTCGACCGTCACGTCACGCCGTCGCGGGGCGCGGGTTCCCGGCTCCCGCCGAACCCTGCTGCGTGCGCGGCGCGCTGGCCGGAGCCTCGACCGATGCCGCGAGCGAGACGTCCTTCTTCGGAACCTCGATCGGAGGGCGCTCGGACACGGGGCGTCCTTCGCTCGAGAGCCACAGCGGGCGCTCGGGGAGCTTCTTGATCTCGGTGAAGATCTCCGCAATCTGGTTGTGGTCGAGGGTCTCCTCCTCGAGCAGCGCGAGGGCGAGCTTGTCGAGGATGTCGCGGTTCGCGCTGATGACCTCGTACGCCTCGTTGTGGGCCTGTTCGATGAGCGCGCGGACCTGGGTGTCGACCCGCTCGGCGATCGTCTCGGAGTACTCACGGCCTCGACCCATGTCGCGGCCGGCGAAGGGCTCGCCGCCTTCCGTCCCCAGCTTCACCGGACCGAGTTCGGCGGTCATGCCGTACTCGATGACCATCTTGCGGGCGATCGAGGTGGCCTTCTCGATGTCGTTCGAGGCACCGGTGGTCGGATCGTGGAACACGATCTCCTCCGCGACGCGGCCACCCATCGCGTAGGTCAACTGGTCCTGGAGCTCGTTGCGGGTGACGGAGTACTTGTCGTCCAGCGGCAGCACCATCGTGTAGCCGAGGGCCTTGCCGCGGGGCAGGATCGTGATCTTGGTCACGGGGTCGGTGTAGTTCATCGCAGCGGCGGCGAGCGCGTGACCGCCCTCGTGGTACGCCGTGATCAGCTTCTCCTTGTCCCGCATCACGCGGGTGCGGCGCTGCGGGCCGGCGATCACACGGTCGATGGCCTCGTCGAGGGCACGGTTGTCGACCAGTTGCGCGTTCGAGCGCGCGGTGAGCAGAGCGGCTTCGTTGAGCACGTTCGCGAGGTCGGCACCCGTGAATCCAGGGGTCTTGCGGGCGACGACCTCGAGGTCGACGCTCTTCGCCAGGGGCTTGCCCTTGCTGTGCACCTCGAGGATCTTCTGACGGCCCTTGAGATCGGGCGCGTCGACGCCGATCTGACGGTCGAAGCGACCGGGGCGCAGCAGTGCGGGGTCGAGGATGTCCGGGCGGTTGGTCGCCGCGATCACGATGACGTTCGCGTTCGGGTCGAAGCCGTCCATCTCCACCAGCATCTGGTTGAGGGTCTGCTCGCGCTCGTCGTTGCCGCCGCCCATGCCGGCGCCACGGTGTCGACCGACGGCGTCGATCTCATCGATGAAGATGATGGCCGGCGCGTTCTCCTTGGCCTGGCCGAAGAGGTCGCGCACGCGCGAGGCACCGACGCCGACGAACATCTCGACGAAGTCGGAACCGGAGATCGAGTAGAAGGGGGCTCCGGCCTCGCCGGCGACGGCGCGGGCGAGGAGCGTCTTGCCGGTTCCGGGAGGGCCGTACAGCAGCACGCCCTTCGGGATGCGGGCTCCGATGGCCTGGAACTTCGCGGGGTCCTGGAGGAACTCCTTGATCTCATGGAGCTCTTCGATGGCCTCGTCGGCACCGGCCACGTCGGCGAAGGTGACGGTGGGGGTCTCCTTGTTGACGAGCTTGGCCTTGGACTTGCCGAACTGCATGACCTTGCCGCCACCACCCTGCATCGACGACAGCAGCCACCAGAACAGCAGACCCAGCAGCAGGAGGGGAAGGAGGAGCGAGAGGAAGCCGTCGAACCAGGTCGCGCGCGGGACGGCGTCGTTGAAGCCGTCCTTCGGAGCCGCCTCGTTGATCGCGGTGACCACCTCGTCGGCGCGCGCGTCGACGTAGTAGAACTGCACGTTCTCCGAGCCCTGGAACGGCTTGGAGAGCGTCATGTCCACACGCTGATCGCCATCGGTGTTCACGACCTCGGTGACCGTGGTGCCGGAGAGGAGCTTGAGCCCCTCCTGCGTCGTGATCTGCTTGGGCGCGCCCAGATTCGAGATCAGCAGGAAACCGCCGAACAGGAGCACGCCGATCAGCGCGACGTAGATCAGCGGATTCCGGGTGAGCTTCTTCACATCCATGATCGGATCAGCGTATCGCGCGCGCCCTAGGGGGCCGCTGTGCGTTCACCCACGGCGTAGCGTGGCGCCGGCGTCAGCTGTAGACGTGTGGCGCGAGCACCGCGACATCTCTCAGGTTGCGGTAACGCTCGTCGTAGTCGAGGCCATATCCGACGACGAAATCGGTGGGGATGTCGAAGCCCACGTACTTGCAGTCGATGACGACCTTCGCGGCCTCGGGCTTGCGCAGGAGCGCCAGCACCTCGATCGACTCGGCTCCGCGGGATCCGAAGTTCTCCAGCAGCCAGCTGAGGGTCAGGCCGGAGTCGATGATGTCCTCGACGATCAGGACGTGCTTGCCGTTGAGGTCGGTGTCAAGGTCCTTGCGGATCTGCACCACGCCGCTCGACTTGGTGCTCGCTCCGTAGCTCGAGACCGCCATCCAGTCCATCGGTGCGTGGAACGGCAGCGCCCGCGCGAAGTCGGCCATGACCATGACGGCGCCTTTGAGCACCCCGACGAGGACGAGGTCCTTGCCCTCGTAATCCTCGGCGACCTGCGCCGCGAGCTGGTCGAGCTTGGCAAGGATCTCCTCCTCTGTGACGAGGATCTGTGCAAGGTCGTCCTGGATCTCCGCGGCGCGCATGGATCGATTTTAGGCGACGCGATCGGATGCTCGGTCCCAGGTTCGTCGATCGGGGAGGCATCTCCCCCTCGCGCGGCATCCGCACTACTGTGAGCGGTGATGTGGGCGGACGCCCCGACGGAAGGATTCACCATGGCTCTTGACGACATCCTCACGCAGGTGCCGATCGACGACATCGCCGAGAAGCTGGGCGTCTCGCGCGACGAGGCCAAGGTCGCGGTCGAGCAGGGCGGCGCGGTGCTGCTGGGCGGGCTCGCCCAGAACGCGCAGACGGATGAGGGCTCCGCCGCCATCCGGAACGCGCTCAAGAAGCACGAGGGCAGCTCCGGTGCCTCGAAGGTCGACGACATCGATCAGGCGGACGGCGGCAGGATCGTCGCGCACATCCTCGGATCGAAGGAGAAGGAGGTCACGAAGGAGCTCACGGAGTCGAAGGCGACCCCCGGCATCGACTTCGGCAAGCTCCTTCCGATCCTGGCCCCCATCGTGATGGGCCTCATCGCCAACGCGAACAAGGACAAGACGGCGAAGGCCGATGCCGGAGCCGAGAGCTCCGGTGGCATCGGCGACCTCATCGGCGGCCTCCTCGGCGGCAACGACAAGGGCGGCGCGTCGGGCGGCATCGGCGACGTGATCGGCGGGCTGCTCGGTGGCGGCAACAGCGGCGGCTCCGGCGGCGGCATCGACCTCGGTGGGATCCTCGGCGGCCTCCTCGGCGGAAAGAAGTAAGACCTCACTCCACCCATCCGGCCGTCGGGTACGGACGCGGAGAGCGTTCGAGACGAGACGCGCTCAGCGGCCGGATGCGGTGAAGACGATGCGCCCGCCGTGACGAACGGCCGAGCACCCTGGCAGGTCGATCGGTCCCTGACCGCTCCAGTCGGTCACCAGTCGCGCGACCTCGACGGTCTGCGTCCTCGTGAGGCTGACCCCGAACTCGCTGTCGACGACGAGACGGATGATGCGGTTGCGCAGCGCCGCAGGGTTGGCGGCGAGCGCTGCCACGCTCACCGAGATTCCCGCCTCCGCGTGTTCGACGATGTCTTCGATCGTCTCCTGGATCATCTCGTCGAACGCCTCGGCGTCTTCCCGCAGCTGCTCGGCCGTGCGCACGAGGGCCTCGGCGATGCCAGGGCCGAGCTCGGCCTCGAGAACAGGGAGCACGCGCTCGCGCAC
>NZ_JAGYWT010000202.1:0-4278 GCF_019279095.1 Microbacterium sp. BF1
TCGCGATCGGGCCGTGGCGGTATTCCATCGACGGGTACGCCTCGGTCCACGACTGCGACGACTCCCGCAGCTTCAACGCGGCCTCGTGGGCGAGACCGATCGTCCAGCCGCGACCCAGGAACGTGTACTGCTCGGCGTCACGCAGCTCGTCGTCGCCGTCCTCGGCGAGCACGGCCTCGGCATCGGCGATGGCTCCGGCGAGGTCTTCACCGAGCGAAGCGCGGAAGAGTGCCAGCGCCGTGGTCGCGAATCGCGTCTGCACGACGGACTTCTCGTCGGCGAACGGCAGCAGCACGGCCTCGTCGACGAGTGAGACGAGCGGCGAGTCCGGGTCGCCGATCACGCCGACGGTGGGGATGCGCCCCTTGATGCGGTCGACGAGCTCGAGCACCTCGCTGGTCGTGCCGGAACGGGTGAGGGCGACGACGGCGTCGTATCCACGGTCGAGGAAGGCCTCGGATGCCGCGTACGCGTCGGTCTCACCGTGGCCGGCGGACTCGCGCAGAGCCGCGTACGACTGCGCCATGAACCACGAGGTACCGCAGCCCACGACGGCGATCCGGGCACCGGAAGCGGGGAGCAGCGCCTGCTCGGCCTTCAGGTCTGCGGCCCGAGTCCACATCTCGGGCTGGGAGTTGAGCTCTTCGCGCATGTGTGCGCCGGGCAGCGATTCCGTCATCGAGGTGCCTTTCTGGCGATATGTTGCATACTTGTGATCGTTTCAAGCTTGATTCGATCATAGTATGGCGTCGAATCGAGTCGTCAACAGCTTTACCTTGATTTGTTTGTTCTCCTGACAAATAATCGGACAAGTTCCACCCGAGCCCCGGCTTGAACGATCGCGGTTGCCTCCCGGCGAAGCGGTCACCCACGCACTGTCGCGTGACGTGCTTGCGACTGTGCACCACACCCCCTCCCGACGCGGCCCCGCCGCCGAGGGTTCGGACATCACAGTGAGGAATGCAATACACATGAAAAAGTCACTGCGGTTCGGCGCCGCCGCCATTGCGGCCGTCGCCACGCTCTCGCTCGCTTCGTGCGGGTTCGGCGGTTCTTCCGGCGACAGCGGCGACGCCGAAGGATCGACCACGCTCGACCTCCTCGTCCCGAGCTACTCCGACGGCACCAAGGCCAACTGGGAGACCGTGATCGACGGGTTCGAGAAGGCCAACCCCGACATCAAGGTCAAGCTCGAGGTGCAGTCGTGGGACAACCTCGAGAAGGTCGTCTCCACCAAGATCCAGGCCGGCGAGGCACCGGACATCTACAACGGCGGGCCGTTCGCGGGCTTCGTCGGCGATGAGCTGCTCTACCCGACGAAGGACGTCGTCTCGGACGACACCTACTCGGACTTCCAGGAGTCGTTCCTCAAGAACGCCGAGGTCGACGGCACCGCGTACGCCCTGCCGCTGATCGCCTCGGCTCGCGCCCTGTTCGTCAACAACGCGCTCCTCTCCCAGGCCGGTGTCGAGGCGCCGACCGACTGGGACTCGCTGCTCGACGCCGCGACCAAGGTCTCCGCGCTCGGGGGCGGAGTCGCCGGATACGGCATGCCGCTCGGATCGGAAGAGGCTCAGGCCGAGGCCGCGGTGTGGCTGTGGGGCGGCGGCGGATCGTTCGGCGACGCGTCGGAGATCACGATCGACACCCCGGAGAACCTGGTCGGAGCCGAGCAGATCAAGAAGATGATCGACGCCGGCGCGACCCAGGCCGACCCCGGCTCCACCCAGCGCTCCCCGCTGATGGACATCTTCATCCAGGGCAAGATCGGCATGCAGGTCGGCCTCCCGCCGACGGTCGGCCAGATCGCAGAGGGCAACCCCAACCTGGACTACTCCATCGTCCCGATCCCGACCAAGGACGGCTCGCCGTTCACGCTCGGCGTCATGGACCAGCTGATGGCGTTCCAGAACGACGACGACAAGAAGGAAGCGATCACCAAGTTCTTCGACTACTACTACTCGGCCGACGTGTACGTGCCGTGGGTGCAGGCCGAGGGCTTCCTCCCCGTCACCAAGTCCGGCGCCGAGCAGCTCTCCGGCGAGGAGGCCCTCAAGCCGTTCCTCGACGTGCTGCCCGACGCGCAGTTCTACCCGTCGACGAACCCGAAGTGGTCCGCCGCCGACGGTGCGTTCAAGTCGCTGTTCGGCCAGCTGCAGTCGAAGCCGGCGCAGGACGTGCTTACCGAGATCCAGGCACAGGTCGACGCGGGCTGAGCCCGCTGATCGGAGAGGTTCGGGTACCCGAATGAGCCAGAAGACAGAGTCCTCGAACCTCGCGGGGGCGGCGAGCAGCCGCCCCCGCACTCCGAAGACCCCGGATGCCACGCGGGGCAGGCCGGGCGGAAAGGACCTCCTCCAGGCGCTGCCCTGGATCGCACCGGCGTTGCTTCTCATCTTCGGCGTGGTGCTGTTCCCCGCCGGGGTGATGTTCTTCAACTCCACGCGCGACATCTCCCTGTCGGGCCTCGACAAGGGCTCGGTCGGCTTCGACAACTTCGTCACGGTCTTCACGTTCGCCGAGTTCTGGCCGATCTTCTTCCGCACGATCCTCTGGGTCGTGTCGGTCGTGGTCTTCACGGTCGTCATCTCGCTCGGCCTCGCCCAGATCCTGAACAAGGCCTTCCCCGGACGCCAGCTCGTCCGCATGGCCGTCATCGTGCCGTGGGCGGCCTCCGTCGTGATGACGACCATGGTGTTCTACTACAGCCTCGAACCGTACTTCGGCATCTTCAACAAGTTCCTCTACGACATCGGGCTCTCCGACGACGCGGTGGGCTACGGCTGGACGAAGAACCCCGCGACGGCGTTCACCTGGTCGATCGTGATCGCGATCTTCGTGTCGCTCCCCTTCACCACGTACACGATCCTCGCCGGCCTCCAGTCGGTCCCGGCCGATGCGATCGAAGCCGCGAAGGTAGACGGCGCCGGCCCCGCGCGCACCTACTGGTCGATCGTGCTGCCCCAACTGCGCAGCGCCCTGGCCGTGGCGATCCTCATCAACATCATCAACGTGTTCAACTCGCTGCCGATCCTGAAGGTGATGACCGGCTCGATCCCGGGTTACGGCGCCGACACGATCATGACCCTGATCTTCAAGTACATCGAGCTGCAGAAGAAGGTCGACGTCGCGAGCGCCCTCTCCGTGGTGGCGTTCCTCATCGTCATCGTGATCGTCGCGGCGTACGTGAAGATCGTCAAGCCCATGAAGGAGGTCTGATCATGACCGTGACCGAGACCGAGCTCGTGACCACCGCGGGAGGCCGCGGCCGCCGCACCACACCTCCGACCCCCGGACGCAAGCGCCGCTACACCGAAGACCAGGTGACGCTGCCCCGCGTGATCCTGCGCACCGTCGCCGGGTTCCTGGTGCTCGCGATCTTCGTGCTGCCGTACCTGATCATGTTCTTCGGCTCGGTGAAGACCAAGGCGCAGATCCGGTCGGTCGAGCCCACCTACCTCCCGACCGAGTGGCACTGGGAGAACTACATCTCGATGTGGTCCACCCCCGAGACGCCCCTGCCATACAACCTCATCTCGACCATCGTGATCGCCGTGTTCGCGACGCTGCTCGTGCTGCTGGTGTCGCTTCCGGCGGCGTACTACACGGCACGCTTCAAGTTCCCCGGCCGCATGGTGTTCCTGTTCCTCGTGATCGTCACGCAGATGCTGCAGCCGGCCGTGCTGACCTCCGGCCTGTTCCGCCAGTTCACCGTTCTCGGACTCGGCGACACCTGGATGGCGATGATCTTCATCAACGCGGCGTTCAACCTGTCGTTCGCGGTGTGGATCATGCACTCCTTCTTCGCGGGCATCCCCAAGGAGGTCGACGAGGCCGCGCAGATCGACGGAGCCGGACGCTTCACCGTGCTGTTCAAGATCAACCTGCCGCTGGTGTGGCCGGGCATCGTCACCGCGATCGTCTTCACGTTCGTCGCGTGCTGGAACGAGTTCGCCGCCTCGCTGGTGATCCTGTCGACCGACA
This sequence comes from Microbacterium sp. BF1, assembly GCF_019279095.1. NCBI lineage: Bacteria > Bacillati > Actinomycetota > Actinomycetes > Micrococcales > Microbacteriaceae > Microbacterium > Microbacterium sp. BF1. The sequence continues at coordinate 3,985 of NZ_JAGYWT010000202.1, forward strand.
AGAACCAGCCGCTGTCGGTCGCCCTGACCAAGTTCGTCGGTCAGTACGAGACCAGCTGGCAGTACGTGTTCGGCGTCTCGATCGTCGCGATCCTGCCCGTGGTCATCCTGTTCATGCTCATCGAGAAGCGCCTCGTCGGCGGACTGACCGCCGGCAGCGTGAAGTAGAGGACTCTCCGGACTCCTGCCATCCGGACGCGAAGGCGCCGGGTGTCAGGGGTTCGCGGGGGATGCGGCGCGCAGCTGCTCGGGGTTCCAGCGCACGCCGAGCGCACCGGTCAAGGCTGCTTGCGCC
>NZ_JAGYWT010000203.1:0-4265 GCF_019279095.1 Microbacterium sp. BF1
GTTCGCTCTCGCCAAGCAATGGCGGGGCCTCGCCACCCGCTACGACAAGCTCGCGATCACCTACCGCGCGGCCGTCACCATCAGCGCAATCCTCACCTGGCTACGCCATATGGGAGACACGCCCTAGGCATCCTGCCGAGCGGCGGGGCGATGAGACTGGTACAGGCGATGCCGCCCAACCAACACTGAAGGTAGACGGCACCACTGACATTCTCTCAGCTCGTGCGAAGTCTTGTCTGCTCGGCCAGGCTCCGAGCGACGCCCACCTCGTCCGCTATGCCAGAGCAACTCATGTACCGGCCGTCATCGACGGACGACCAGTGACTGCGCCTCGACGCCGAGCTGCTCAGCGAGGGCATCCACCGAATCCAGGGTGAGGTTGCGCTCTCCACGCTCGATACCGGCAAGATACCGAGTCGACACACCGAGCTCCTCGGCAAGACCTTCCTGCGACAGCCGGCGCGCAAGGCGCAGATCGCGCACCTGCGCTCCGAGCACCTTCTTCAGCGGTTCTGTCACACAACCAGCCTCAGGTCTGGTAGTCATGACTTCCAGGAAGTTATCGCTTCCGGTAGCGTTCGAGGCAGGGCCGCGCGCGACTCGCACTGAGCCGCATCTGACCTCGAAGGAGAGCGTGACGATGTTCGAATCGCAGCAGATCCCCGACGGGAGCTCGACAGCTCTCCCCCGCGTCCTGCACACACCACGGAGTAGGGCGCTGCTCTCGGAATCATGGGCCCAAGCAGACGAGGCGAAGCGGAGGGAGCGGGCAGGCGACGACCTCCAGCTTCCGTATGAAGCCTATGCAGCCGGCGAACCCTGCCGCGCATGTGGGCGCGCCCTTCTCGGTGAGCCAGCCCTGGGTACTGATGAAGAGGGCCTTGCACTGATCGACGCCGACAATGCCCAGTTCCGCGCCGAGCACGCGGCATGCAGCATGGGTGTCTGGCGTCTCGAGAACAACAGGGTGGAGCACTGCCACCTGTGCTGCCCATTCCCGCCACTTTCACCGGCTCAACGCGATGAGCTCCGACAGCTCCTATACCCACCCTCATTGCACATTGACCGCAGCGCCACCTGGCGAGTGGAACTGACCTGCCAGCACGTCGAGACCTTGGCCGCGCACTCCCCCCGCTACGTTGAACCGACCGTCCAATGCACCGAATGCGCCGTCATCCGCGGCGTGGTCAAAGCCGTGCGAATCGATGACCAGGCAAAGGATGGTGACGACGGCAGAGACATCGAGAGCCTCCAGCCCGGCTATCAACGACTCACGGATGAGCAATGGAGCTGGATCAAGCACATCGTTCACACAGAAGAAGGCCCTCGCCGCGGGCGGCCACGTACTGACATACGCACGATCGTCGACGCGGCGCTTTTCAAGACACGCACCGGCATCACGTGGCGCGAGGTCCCAGCAGAGTTCGGGTCATGGCAGACCGCCTTGCGCCGGCACCGCCAATTGGTCGCGAGCTCCCAGTGGGACGAGATCACTCGCACTCTGGCGAAACGAGACCTGCCCCGGTGAACCGCGGCACTGTTGGGACATCCGACTTTTGAGTCAGACTGATTTTTGAGTCAGCACACCGCCCGAGAGATCGCGCGTCGAACGACTCGAACTCACCCCGGAACCGGCCAGCCGAGACTGCCTATCAGGGACGCTACCGCACTGCGGAAACGAGAATCGGCCCCGGCGGAAGCTCCGCAGGGGGCGATCAAAGTCCCAGGTCAGCGGGGAAAACGCTTAGCACCTGAAGGTAGATCGGAACTCGTCCGCCGAGCCCAACCAGAGGGCGAGAGGGTAAAATCCCTGGTCAGACGCCCTTTTTTAGACATTGAACCTGAATTCAACGACGTCGCCGTCCTGCATGACGTAGTCCTTGCCCTCGAGGCGGGCCTTGCCCTTGGCACGGGCCTCGACGACGGAACCTGTCTCGACCAGATCCTCGAACGAGACGATCTCGGCCTTGATGAAGCCCTTCTCGAAGTCGGTGTGGATGACACCGGCGGCCTGCGGCGCCTTCGAGCCCTTGGGGATCGTCCAGGCGCGAGCTTCCTTCGGGCCGGCCGTGAGGTACGTCTGCAGGCCCAGGGTGTCGAAGCCGATGCGGGCGAGCTGGTCGAGGCCGGACTCGTCCTGGCCGGTCGAGGCGAGCAGTTCCGCCGCATCCTCCGGGTCGAGGTCGATGAGTTCGGATTCGATCTTCGCGTCGAGGAAGATGGCCTTCGCCGGGGCGACGAGGGCTGCGAGCTCCGCCTTGCGCGCGTCGTCGGTCAGCACGGCCTCGTCGACGTTGAAGACGAAGATGACGGGCTTCGCGGTGAGCAGACCCAGTTCCCGGATCGGCGTCAGGTCGATACCGGCGACCGACAGCAGCACGCCGCGCTCCAGCGCGTCCTTCGCCGCATTCGCGGTCTCGAGCACGACGGGTTCGATCTTCTTGCCGCGTACTTCCTTCTCGTACCGGCTGATCGCCTTGTCGACGGTCTCGAGGTCGGCGAGCATGAGCTCGGCGTTGATCGTCTCCATGTCGGAGGCCGGGTTGACCGTGCCGTCGACGTGCACGACGTCGTCGTCGGCAAAACCGCGCACGACCTGTGCGATGGCGTCGGCCTCACGGATGTTCGCGAGGAACTTGTTGCCGAGTCCCTCACCCTCGCTCGCACCGCGCACGATGCCGGCGATGTCGACGAACGACACTGCCGCGGGGAGGATCCGCTCGCTGCCGAAGATCTCCGCGAGCTTCTCGAGGCGCGGGTCGGGCAGGTTCACCACGCCGACGTTGGGCTCGATCGTCGCGAACGGATAGTTCGCCGCGAGCACGTCGTTCTTGGTGAGTGCGTTGAAGAGGGTGGACTTGCCGACGTTGGGCAGGCCGACGATGCCGATAGTGAGAGCCACGGGGCACGAGTCTACCTGGCCGGAGCCCCGCGATCCTGCGGAAGGCTGCGCGTCAGTCGCGGACGGCGCGGTACGCCCTGGTCACGTACGGGAGGTCGATGGTCGCGTCGCCGTGCAGGTCGAGCTCGTCGAAGAGAGCGTCGAGCTCCCGTCGGATGCGCGTCTTCTCCTCGTCGGGAGCGGTGATGATGTAGCTGCGCGACGCCGCCATCCGATGCAGCACATCGCGGGTGACGGGTCGGACCCATTCCCAGCGCTCCTGGTCGAGCGGTCCGAACGGCGCGGTGACGACCGGATCGCCCTCGGCGAGCATGATCTCGGCGTGGCTGCCATGCATGACCTCGGTGAGCCTGCGCACCCACTCGACGCGATCGTCGCGGATGTTCCAGATGAGGCCGAGCACTCCCCCGCTGCGCACTGCACGACCGATCTCGGTCGAGCCCGCGACGGGATCGACCCAGTGCCAGGCCTGGCCCAGCACGACGGCATCGACACTCGCATCCGGAAGAGGCAGCCGCTCCGCCGACCCGACGAAGGTCGGCACACCCGGCTCGGCGCCGCGAAGCGCCGCGAGCATCTCGGGATCGGGGTCGACAGCGACCACCTCGGCGTCAGGGGCCTGGGTCAGCACCCGGGTGAGCTTGCCCGTTCCCGCGCCGACATCGGCGACACGGCGGGAATCCGCCGGCATCCGCTCGAGCATCCAGGCCACCGCCTCGAAGGGGTACTCCGGCCTTCCGGCCTCGTAGTCTCCGGCCTGCGCTCCGAACGACGTCGCCATGTCCTCAGCCATGTCGCCAGCATACGGCGAGTCTGCGACCCCACTTCGAGCACCCGGGGGAAAGTGGGGATGTGCCACTGGACTTCACTGCGATCGACTTCGAGACCGCGAACTCCAGCCCGGCCTCCGCGTGCTCGGTCGGACTCGTCCGTGTGCGCGGCGGAGAAGTCGTCGCCACCGCCGGATGGCTGATCCAGCCGCCGCCGGGACACGACGAGTTCCAGGAATGGAACGTGCGCATCCACGGCATCCAGCCCGAGGACGTGCTCTCGGCCGCGACCTGGGTCGACCAGTTCGACCGCCTGTGCGCTTTCGCCGGAGCCGACGTGCTCGTCGCGCACAACGCCGGCTTCGACCTCAACGTGCTGCGCCGCGCCTCCGAAGCGACGGGGCAGCTCTGCCCGCCCTACCGCTCGCTGTGCAGCCTGCAGGTCGCCCGCAAGACCTACACGCTCGATTCGTATCGCCTGCCGATCGCCGCGGCCGCAGCCGGGTTCGAGGAGTTCTCGCACCATGATGCGCTCGCCGATGCCCGCGCCTGCGCGCAGATCGTCATCGATGCGGCGGCACGAGCAGGTGCGG
>NZ_JAGYWT010000204.1:0-4264 GCF_019279095.1 Microbacterium sp. BF1
GAGCCTGCGACAGCGAACCCGCCACCTGCTCCATCTCCGCATAAGACGCACCGAAATCGGCCATCGTCCACACCTCCGCAAATCGAGAGAACCGGACCCCTCCGGCCCGAATAACACCACCCTACGGAACCACCCGCACCGACGTCGATGGGGACAACTCCCCATCCACGAGCGGATCAGCCGCAGGACCCGACGGGAGGCGGTTCGGATCAGGCGCCGGCTGCTGAGGACGGCGCCGCGCGGAAGCGGAACGAGCGGAAGATCTCCTCCACCTCCGGCTGGACGGCCTCCAACCGGATGGGATCCTCGTCGAGGAAGTCGAGCAGGAAGACCAGCCCGTCACGCACACCGATGGAGCGGACCGCGCCCACCGTCATGTCCGGAGACCCTTCCCTCGTCACGTCTGTTATCACCGCGCTCACGGCAACGTTCACGGCGACGTCGAAAGCGGTTCCTTCGAGGATGCTCCAGGTCTGCACGAACCCGCCGATGCCCAACCGTGCGTACTGCAGCAGGTCTTCGGCCGTCGTCGCCGACGTCTCGCCGATGTAGAGATGGATGACGATCGGATAGCCGCCGACGTACTCCGTGCGCCAGAAACGCTCGTGCGCGCCCCCGGGGATCGGGGTCGGTGCCGCCTGCAGCGCCAACGCCTGCTCGGTCAGCAGCTCGGCGGTGGACTCCGCCCCGGTGCCTGCGAGCAGATCTGAAGCCAGCAAAGACGCCCACTCCTGCGCGGTGGCGAACTCGCTCCATGGAAAGCAGAACGGAATCGGGACCCAGCGGCGTCCGTCGATGGTGAAGTCGTACTGCAGCTCTACTGCCACCGGAAAGTCTCCATGATCGAATCGGCGAGCTCGATGGCAGCTTCCACGAGGAGCGGATCCGCATCGTCCGGATAGGGCAGCGAGGCGGTGAAGACGAGCCCCCGCCGGGAGTTCTCCTCCGGTAGCGCGAACCCGTACCCGACCGAGCGGACGGCGATCCCCTCGAGCTCACCCTCACCGGGCTTCGTCCACTCCCAGCGGAGGATCGGCCCGATGGCCGTGTCGAAGGTCACGATCTCGGCCGTCGTCAGCGTGCGGAGGCCGGCCGCGAAGGTGGAACCGGACGGCGCGACCTGCTGGCGGACCGCGATCGAGAGCGGCAGATGGGTCAGCCCCTCGACCTCCCGATCAGCGAGATAGATGCTGTGGGTGCGGGTCTGCTCCAGCCGACGCCACTGGGTGGTGGCCAGCATCCGCAGCCGCACGTCGAGCTCGGGCTGCCCGAGCTGCTTCATCCGCGACGACACCTTCGCGATGTACCGCTTCCGCCCCTCTTCATCGACACGGTACTGCGACCAGCCGGGGGGCATCATGATGCGGAACCCGCTGAGGGCCGTCATCCGCGAGCACTCTCCCGGGAGCGGGCTCGGGAGCGGACTCGAGCTCGGGCCGCCACGATGCCGAGGAGCACCACGCCGAGTGCGGCGAGGAAGTAGAACGATGCGATCCACTGCGTCCCGATGAATCCGTCGTTGAAACGCGTGGGATCTTCGGGCGATGTGAGCGAGAGACCGAAGGAGCAGACCGCAGAGGCGAGCGTGGGACCGATCAGTCGACGCACCCGCAGCTCATCGACCGTGCGATTCGTGAGCGCGACGCCGAGCGCCAGCGCGATGGATGCGATGCCGAGAGCAACGAGCACACCTGTTGGCACCATGAACAGCGGATAGGGGACGACGACTCCCCACTTCGTGTCCATGGCGTCGCTCGCCTTGCCACCGGAGAGGATCAACGAACCGAGGAGGAACGCGATGGCAAGCGCGGGGGCCACGAGCACCACGAGACCGAAGAGCACTCGAAAGAGCTTCGCTGCCGCCGATCGTCTGTCAACTCCTGCTGCCACGCCACTCAGCCTACTCGGACGTCGCGAAGCCCTGCGATCTCGGGCTGAGCATCAGCGACACCCGCCCAGTCCGCCACCGAGGAGCCGACCCAGATCACACTGTTGAGGCTCTGGCGGATCCCGCCCGGCAGGCTTGCCGCTGTGGATGAGATGAACTGCTGGACACCCGGGCTGGTGGCGTAGGGCGAGCTGCGCATGGTGTTGACGAAGGTCGAGTCCTGGGCTGTCTGCGATCCCCCGAACCTGATCGCGTCGAACGGATTGGTGAGCATTCCCGGTTTCGGCAACGCCCGCGCCGACTGGACGGGCGCGAACAGCGATCGGAACGGCGTCCCCCACGTCGTCGGCCTCAGGAAGGAGAAGCGCGGCAGGGCACCTCGGATCGCGGCCGTGACAACGCCGCGTCCGCCCTGGATCACGCTCGACAGCGTGGGAACTCCCCGAGACAGCAACTTGCCGAGACCGAAAGGAAGCAACCCGACCGCGCTCCAGGCGACATCGCTCAACGTCGCCCGGCCGAACGCGAACTTCAGCGTGGTCAGCAGGAAAGACGCCGCCGCCAGGACGAAGATGATGGCCCCGAGCAGCCCGGTCAGCGGCGCGCCAATGACCAGGGCGATGATGCTGAGCACCACCAGGACGATCGCGATGACGTCGAGCACCTGGTCGATGAACTCCCAGAAGCCGTCGTTGTTCCCGGCCGTATCGATGGCCTTCTCGATGCCGTCCACGGCGGCGTCGTAGGCGTCGGACCACTCGTCGAAGACGCTGTCGAATGCCGACCACATCTCGGTGCGCGCGGTAGTGGCGTTCGTCAGGTTCGTCCCTGCCGCCGATGCCGAGGATTCGGCGTCGGCCAGCGCATCCGCTGCCGACGAGTCGGGTTCGGCTTCTGCGGCGCGCGACGTCGCCAGGCTCGCGGCGAGATCCGCGTCTTCCTTCTCGTCGAGAGCGGCCTGATACGCCCGCTCCGCCGCCTCGACCTCGGCGATGTTGCTCGCGAGCCAGGCGTTGGCGACGCCCAGTGCCTCGCCGTACGTCGTCAGCGTCTTCCCCGTGCCCGAGTAGCGGATAGCCGCCGCCGACAGATCGGTCGCGGTCTCGCTCGCCATCTCGGCCAGCTTGTCGGTGCCCTTGCTCTTGTGCACGGACGAATCGCCGATGCTCTTCAGCTGGGTCGCGGTCTCGTCCATCGTCGTGGCGAGCGTCCTCAGCTGGTTGCCCCGTGCGACGATGTCGGCCGCATTGCCCTCGAGAATCTGGAGTTCGTTACCGGTGTTCGGAGACCGCATCAGACCGCCCTGCTCGCACTGACCTACTGCGTGCTCGTCGATCCCTCGAGCTCGCTCGCGGTCGACGTGTCCCACTCGGACCAACCGTCGATGATCGACGTGAGCTGGTCCCTGATGTTCGTGAGGTTCTCCTGCAGCTTCCCGCGCTTGTCGCGCCAGGCCACTTCGAAGTCGATGACCTGGTTCAAGAGGTCCCCGCGGCCATCTGGGCGCTTGATCGCGTCCTCGAGGTCGTCATTGGTGTTCGCTGCCTGGTCGAACTCCCCGATCGCCGCTTCGAGACCCCGCTTCGCGTCTTTCAGCTGGGCGAGGTCGAGCATGATGTCCATCTGGCATCCCCTCCGGTCTTTCCTGCACGGCGACAGCTGCCGTCCCGGCTCCGAAACACTAACAATCCCTCGTCAGCCCCGTCGATGGGGACAACTCCCCACCGCGGGCCTACCCCTCGACGAGCGGCAGCTGCACCGTCACCTGGCGACCGGCCTGCACGAAGATGCCTCGCCCCTCGGGGAAGTCCGTGCGCTTGACCTTCGGGAACGGCACCTTGAACACCGCGTCGCCATCGAAGGAATCGGGCTTGAGGATGATGCCCTTGCGCCCGGCCTTGAAGTCGCCGATGAACCCGAAGCCGCTCGTGACCTGCGTGACGTCAGCGTCGCCGATGAGCAGGTGGTCGCTGCGGTTGATCGCCTGGAAGAGGGCCTTCATCTCGCGCTCGGCTGGGCTGTCGGCGAACTGGGGCACGTCTTCGACCACGATGAGCACCCTCGTCGGGAGCGAGTCGTCGGCGATCAGCTCGGTGATCTCCTTGGCGAGCTCCTTCGCGTCCTCCGGCGTCACGGCGCTGCGCGTCCAGCTCGTATAGTCCTTGAGCTGGGCACGACGGCCTCCGAAGTGGAACAGCACGGTCGCCGGGTCGAGTCGCCGCATCGAGGTGATGAGCGACTTGAGGGCGTTGGTCTTGCCCGACGACGGCGGACCGGCCACGACGAACGTGCCGACCGGGTCTATCGTGTCGGCGCGTGTCGGCAAGCACGGCATCGGCTTCGGCGCCCCGCTGCATGACAAGGGCAAAGACCTCG
>NZ_JAGYWT010000205.1:0-4251 GCF_019279095.1 Microbacterium sp. BF1
ACAGGATGCGGACGATCACCTCGAGCAGGATCGATCTGTTCTCGGGCTTCATCTTCTGCCCGCCGACGAGCCAGGCCCGGGGACTGCTCTCGTTCTCGGAGGTCTGGAAGCGGATGCCCTCGGTGGTCTCGACGAGCGGACGGCTGTGCGCAGCCTTGCGCGTGGCGCGCGGGAGGTTCTTGGTGGCGGCGAGCAGGTCGGCGCGGTGCGTGACGAACACGAGGGAGGCCACACCGGTCGCGGCGAGCACCAGCACCGAGAGCTCGCCCATGGTGTCCCAGCCACGCAGGTCGACCAGCGCCACGTTGACGACGTTCTTGCCGTGGCCGATCTCGTACGCGAGCCTCGGGAAGGCCTCCGAGATCGGGGTGGCCACACGGGACTGGGTGGCGACGACCGCGACGAAGGCCATCGTGACGCCCACCCCGATGGCCAGCAGCGCCCGGGGGATGCGTCCGACCGAGGCGTTGTGCTCACCCATGCGTGCGGGGAGGCGACGGAGCACGAGCGCGAAGGTGACCATCGTCACCGTCTCGACGAGGATCTGCGTGAGCGCGAGGTCAGGGGCGCCGCTCGTCGCGAACAGCACCACCATGCCGAGGCCGGTGACCGAGACCAGCACCACCCCGGTGTACCGCTTCTGCGCGCGGACGGCGAAGACGCCGGCGATCGCCATGATCGGCGCGACCACGATCTGCGCCGGGGTGTGCCAGGCCGACAAGTGGTACCGATCGATGTCGCTCGCGATCAGCGCCGTGACCTCGGCGGCGACGAACACGACGAAGATCGTGCCGACGTAGACCGGCAGCGAACCGCGCTGCGTGAGCGTGGTGCTGAGCACCGAGAGCCGGTCGACCCCGCGCATGACGAGGTAGTACACGTCGGCCGCGGTGAAGCGCAGGAACCGCGCCTTGCGGTCCCAACCGGTCTTCCGAGTGAGCAGGAAGAGCCCGATGCCGAGGACGATCGACAGGATCGAGATGCCCAGCGCGGGTTCGAATCCGTGCCAGAGCGCGAGGTGGCCGGGGCCCTCGACGGCCTCACCGGCGTGGTCGAGCCCGGGTGTCGCGGTGAGGGCGTAGCCCTGCAGAGCCGTGTCGAGTGCGGGGGCGCCGATACCCGCGGCGAGTGTGACGCCGGCGAGGATGATCGGTGCGGACAGGAAGCCGACCGGCGGGTCAGGCCACGCCGTGTCCGGCAGTTGCCCACCCTGTTCGTCGCGCTTCTTCCAGAACGCCCCCCAGAGGAAGCGCACGCCATATGCCGCAGTGAGCATGGATCCGAGGACGATCCCGATCAGGGCGACGAGTCCCCAGGGAGAACCGCCCTGCGCGTCGTCGAGGAGGGCCGTGAGAGTCGACTCCTTGGCCACGAAGCCGATGGTGGGCGCGATGCCGGCCATCGAGGCGACCGAGATGAATGCCGCTGTCGCCATGACCGGCGCCTGCCGCCCGACACCGGAGAGCTCGTTGATGTCACGCGTCGACAGCTGACGGTCGATGACGCCGACGATGAGGAACAACGCCGACTTGAACAGCGCGTGCCCGATGACCAGGGCGAGTCCCGCGAGCGCGGTCGCCTGCGTGCCGTAGCCGACCACGATGGCGAAGAAGCCGAGCTGGCTGACCGTGCCGAACGCGAGGATGCGCTTGAGGTCGGTCTCGCGCAGCGCCTGGATGCCGCCGAGCAGCATCGTCACGATGCCGAGGGTGATGACGATCGGGCGCCACGTCGTGCTGAAAGCGAAGATCGGTGCGAAGCGGGCGATGAGGTAGATGCCGGCCTTGACCATCGCGGCCGCGTGCAGATAGGCGCTCACCGGCGTGGGAGCGGCCATGGCGCCGGGAAGCCAGAAGTGGAAGGGGAACAGCGCCGACTTGCTGATCGCTCCGATCAGGAGCATCACGATCGCGGCATCCACGAGGGGCCCGCTGGGCGCGATCGCGAGGATCTCGCGGATGCTCGAGGTTCCGGTGTCGACCACGAGCAGCACGACGCCCACGAACATCACGAGGCCGCCGAGCGTGGTCACGAGCAGGGCCTGCAGCGCCGCACGACGGCTGGCCGCGCGACGGCGGTAGTGACCGATGAGGAGATAGGAGAGGATGCTCGTGACTTCCCAGAACATCACGAGGATCACCAGGTCGTCGGTCAGGACGAGTCCGTACATGGCGCCCGCGAAGCCCAGCAGCACCCCGGCGAACTGCCCGACGCCCGCCGAGTCCTCGTAGAAGTACCAGCGGCAGTAGAGGAGAACCAGTGCGCCGACGCCCGTGACGATCAGGGTGAGCACCCACCCGAGCACGTCCATGTTCATGGAGAGGTTCAGACCCAGTTGGGGGATCCACTCGACCGATTCGAACGGTACCGGCCCGTCGAGCACCTGCGGCGTCATGACCAGCGCGTGCACGAAGGCGGCGGTCGGAACGAGGGCGGCGATCGCGAAGGCCTGAGCTCCGAGCCAGCGCACCAGAACGGGCATCAACAGCGACCCGAGGAGGAACACAGCGAGGAGCATCAGCATATACGCGGCTCCCTCAGGGCTCGTCGGCCGTTTGGCTCAGGCGGGCGGGTGTACATGCAGTCTACCGGCACGAGAGGTTCCTGAGGTCCACCGTTGCACGATCGTGCGAGAGTAGGCCCATGCGGCGGGTCTGGGTTCGAGAGCTCGCGGGCTGGTCGGGGGCGCTGGCCGTCGCGCTGATCACGGCGGCACAGGTCGCTTCGTCCGCTCGCTCTGAGCTGCTGTTCCGTGACGGGGATTCCCTGATCGTGGCTCTTTTCGCGAGATCCGTCCTCTCAGGTGTACCGCTCGACTGGGCGATGTCGAGCGTGCTGTTCCTGCCCGAGTCCGCGGTGTTCGCCGGCCTCGACACGCTGCTTCCGCTCGACGTGAACGGATTGCTCGCCGTCAATGCCGTCATCAACATACTCGCGCTCTACGGTGCCCTCCGGCTGGCCGCGGGCCGGCGGCGGAAAGGCACGGCTCCGGTCGCATGGGCTCTCGTGTGACTGGTGACCTTCGGCGTCCTGGCCATGACCGACGTGTCGGGATCGAGGGACGCTCTGGACCTCGCATCCCTCGTGTTGACGACGACCTACTACTCGGCGACCGTCGTCGCCGTCGTGCTGTCGGTCGGCCTGGTGCGGCGGCTCGTCGACCGGGATCGATTCGGTGGAGCGCTCCTGGTCGTCCTCGGTGCCACGGCCGCGATCGCCACGCTCTCGAACCCGCTCTACGCCGTCTGGGCGACGGTTCCGATCACCCTGGTCCTCGCCCTGATGCTCCCTCGCGCGCCCCACCGCATCCGCCCGACGATGATCCTCGTCGCTCTCATCACCGGCACCGCCCTCGGCTTCCTGGGTCGCATTCCGCTTCGGGCATGGATCAGCAACACCGGAGCCGACTACATCCAGCCCGAGCAGTGGACGGAGTCGGTGGGGTATTACGGAGCCCTCCTCACCACGCGCGCGGGGACGCCGGCCGGGGTGATCGGCATTCTGATCGTGATCGCGCTCATCGTGCTCGCGGTCGTGGGCACGGCACGGGCGGAAGACTTCGGGTCGTGGTTCGTCTCCACCGTCGCGTGGACCATGCCCGTCCTCGTGATCATCGGCGCGATCGTCCTGGGCACGCACGCCGCCCGCTACCTGCAGCCCCTCGCGTTCGCCCCGGTGCTCGCCCTGGTGGCGGCGACGCGTTCCTGGCGAGCGCCGTTCCGGGTGCAGTCCGTCGTCGCGGCCACCGTGTCCGCGCTTCTCTTGATCGGCGGCGCGCTCAGCGTTCCCCGGCTGGTCGGCGCGAGCGCGAGCCCCGATCCCGATCTGACGTGCGTGACCGATTGGGTGAACGCCTCGGGTCGCACCGGTGCCGGCCAGTTCTGGACGGTGCGCCTGCCCAAGCTGCATGTGGAGGATCCCGCCCGTCTCGTGCAGGTCGATCATGAGCTCAACGGCTATGCATGGCTCGTGAACCGAGAGGACTTCGAGGCCCGCGAGGTGTCGTTCCTCGTGGAGGATGCGCAGACCGTCGAGTGGCGTCTTCCCACATCGGAGATCCCCGACGAGGTGATCGGCTGCGGTCGATATCGCATCATCGACTTCGGCGACGCCACTGTGCCGCTCGGCCCGCAGCACAGCTGAGGCGACGGTCGTCCCAGCCGCTCAGCGGGGAACGGGGCCGGTCGTCGTGCCGGCGCGGAACACACACGTGAGGTGCTGCGTCATCCCGGGCTCACCGCCGAGCATGCG
>NZ_JAGYWT010000206.1:0-4244 GCF_019279095.1 Microbacterium sp. BF1
CATCCGACTAGAGCAGTGATGGCCCTCGCCGCGGCGCTCAACCAATCGATCGAGAATCTCGCTGGGGGATCTGATGGCTAAAGATAACGAAGTCGTGAAAAACGGCACCATAGGCGGCGTTGTGGCATCCAATGCACTGCCGGATGACTTCCAGGACAAGGTCTTCAGGGCGATCGCCGTGCAGCGACCCGCTGTTGCTGCCTACATCAAGGAAGTGCGCCGCAAGAACCCAGCAGCCACTCCCGCGCAGGTGATGAAGACCATCGAGTCTCAGTACGTGGCGACGACGACAGCCGCGAGCGCCGCCATCGGGATGTCTTCGACTATCCCCGCCGTCGGCATCCCTGTCGCGCTCGGGCTCGGCGTTGCCGACCTGATCTTTTTCTACGAGACCACGGCGCTCTTTGCGCTCTGCATGGCAGAGCTGAGAGGCATCCCGGTCGACGATCCTGATCGGGCGAAGGTGATCGTTCTCGGTGCGCTCCTCGGAGAGAAGCGGAAGAGCCGCGTGTCCGAGATCGTGCTGGGGGCGCTACCTGTCGGCGTGACTGTGAACGGCGCGCGCGCCGTAGCGGGAGGTGCGCTCAGTGGAGCCGCTCCGAAATGGGGTGACCTGCTCGCGCAGCAGCTCCCCGACTCTGCTCTCGTCCCGGTGACAATGGTGCTAGCGAAGCAGGCCATCGCTCAGGGCACTGTCATGGGAGCAGTCAAGATCAGTTCCAAGGCGATCCCGGTCATCGGCGCAGTCGCCGGCGGAGCGACCAGCTTCTACTTCGGAAGTGGCGTCGTGAAGTCGTGCCGTGCCGGGTTCTCCGAGCCGGCAGCGGTGTGGCCGGATTGGCTTGAGCTGACAGACAGCGATGGCGACGGCATCCCGGATCCCTCGAAAGCAGTCGTCGCCATGCGCGCCGCATCTGAGTCGGCAAAAGACTTCGGAGAGAATGTGTGGGGCAAAATCGTCGATTCTACCGACGTGTTCCGCAGTGTTGATATCGACGGTGATGGGATTCCCGATGAGGCGCGCGCGGTAACCGCCGTGAAGGGCGTCGCGAACGCCGCTGGAGAGGCTGCGAAAGCGGTAGGCGGGGCAGCCGGTGGAGCCGCGAAGGCTGTGAGTGGGGCTGCGGGAGGCGCCGCCAAGGCTGTCGGTAGTGCTGCCTCGGGAGCCGCTGGCGCGGTCTCAGGGCTCTTAAAGCGTGGCAAGAAGAATGCCGAAGAGGGCATTCCCGAGGGGGTCGGCGCTGTGGCTGAGGTGGACTCGCTAGAGCCCTGATGAGTGCGCCTCGCTGCGATAGCTCATCCTTAGCCCAGTTCAGATTCTAAAAGATCGGCTTAAACGAGAACATGACAACGAAGGCCCAGACCAAGACGCCAGCATGGGCAAGAGTCCTGCTTGTCCTCGTCCTTGTCGGTGCGGCGGCAGTCGCGGGGGTTCTCATCGGTAGATTCTTCGGAGCCACCGAAGAGCGCGACACTCAAGTGCTGCGATCGATCACCCGCGAGCAGCAGGTCATTCTTCTGACAGCAGGCATAACTGAGATCAAGGAAGAACGCGAAAATCAGAGCTTCTTCGAGCTCTTCGACATTCCCGGTAGCGAACGAGTGATGTTCGTGCGATACGAGGTAGACGCCAAGTTCGGGATCGAGGGCGACGATGTCGCCGTTGCGCGAACCGGCGAGAACGCGTTCCGTGTCACGATGCCGGAGTTCATCTACCTCGGGTACGCAAACCCTCGCTTCGAAACTGCAACCGAGGCAAACGGACTTCTCAGCTGGACGACGCCTGCCATCGACAAGTTCAGCTTTGTCGAGGAGGAACTGTCTGATGAAGCCGTCGTGACCCACATCGAGGGCTTCCGCCCCGTGCTGGAAGAGCAAGCGCGAGCGTTCTACACGAACATCATCACCAGCATTGCTCCCGATGCCGCTATCGAGTTTGTCTTCACGAAGCAGTCCCCTTCGGCGGACTAGCCAGCTGCTGAAGCATGCTGGTGTATCGCGTTTGCTCCGCCGCGCGCCCGGCCGCGCTCGCGGATCATCTTTCATAGCCTCGGCACATGCCTCTGGGATCACTCGCCGACATCGTCACCGCGCTCACCGCCATCTTCGCCCTGCTTGCGGCGATCGCGGCGGCACGCCACGCGCGTCAGCTGTTCGGCGTCGAGGCGCGGCGCGACGAAGCCGCAGCTGCTCGTGAAAGACAGTCTCAGGCCAGCAAGGTTTTCGCCTGGGTCGCCTCCCGCATCGCGGACGAGACGACGTATGGTGTGGTCGTCGTGAACTCCTCCGAGCAGGCGATCTACGACGTCGAGGTGCGCGTGACGGATGCTCAAGCCCGCGAGCGCCGACCTGTCGTTCTCACGATCCTGCCGCCCGGTGCCTACTACTTGGGTGAGAGCTCGGAAGCGTATGGCTGGGAGTTCGCGTCGCGGCTTCGTTCATTCGATGACGAGATCCGTCCGGTCACGAAGTCCAAGAAGCGCCGCGTCCTGGCCATGTCATTCCGCGACAGCTCGAATCTTGCGTGGACCCGGGACGACGAGGGGATTCTGGAGGCTGCCTAGCGGTGTGACCGAGGGTACCTACTCGAACCCACCCGTCAGCCGCCCCCGCATCCGCTGACTACTCTCATTCATCCCGACGATCTCCACCGTCTTCCCCAACGCCTGGTACTTCGTCTCGATCGCATCCAGCGCCGCGACGGTCGACGCATCCCATACATGCGACCCCGACAGGTCGATGACGACCCGCGACGGATCGTCTGAGTACGAGAACAACGTCGTCAGGTCGTTGCTCGATGCGAAGAACAGCTCCCCGTCGACTACATAACGAGCCACAGAACCGGAAACAGAACGCGACACCGTGACGAAGTGCGCCACCCGCCGCACGAACAGCACCGACGCGACCAGCACCCCGCCGACGACCCCGACTGCCAGGTTGTGCGTGATCAAAACCAGCACCACCGTCGCGACCATCACCAAGGTCTCGCTCTTCGGCATCCGCTTCAACGTCGACGGACGCACGCTGTGCCAGTCGAACGCCCCGATCGCGACCATGATCATCACGGCCACGAGCGCTGCCATCGGGATCGTCCCGACGAAGTCGCCGAACACGACCACCAGCAAGAACAAGAAGAGGCCGGCGCAGAACGTCGAGATGCGGGTCCGCGCGCCGGATGCCTTCACGTTGATCATGGTCTGACCGATCACGGCGCAGCCGCCCATGCCGCCGAAGATCCCCGACAGCACGTTCGCCACACCCTGCCCCCACGCCTCGCGACTCTTGCGCGAGTGGGTGTCGGTGATCTCGTCGACGAGCTTCGCGGTGAGCAGCGACTCCAGCAGGCCCACCACCGCGACTCCGAGTGCGAACGGCGCGATGATCGTGAACGTCTCCCACGTCAGCGGAACGTTCGGGATGAAGAGAGAGGGCAGGCTCCGCGGCAGCTCTCCCTGGTCGCCGACCGTCGGCACCGTGATGCCGAACGCGAGCACGACACCCGTCACGATGACCACCGACACCAGCGGCGCCGGCACGATCTTGGTGATCTTCGGCATCACCAGCATCACGACGATCCCGAGCGCCACCAGTGGATACACCAGCCACGGCACATCGATCAGCTGCGGGAACTGCGAGCTGAACACGAAGATCGCCAGCGCGTTCACGAACCCGACCATGACGCTGCGGGGGATGAAGCGCATGAGCTTCGCGACGCCGACCACCCCGAGGATCACCTGGAAGATGCCCGCGAGGATGACGGTCGCAATGAAGTAGTCGAGCCCGTACATCGGCGCGACCGGCGCGATCACGAGCGCGACGGCTCCGGTCGCCGCGGTCACCATCGCCGGCCGCCCGCCGAGGAACGCGATCGAGACCGCCATGATGAACGACGAGAACAGCCCGACCTTGGGGTCGACGCCCGCGATCACCGAGAACGCGATGGCCTCGGGGATGAGCGCGAGTCCGACGACGAGACCTGCCAGCACCTCGCGGGTCAGCATCCGCGGATTCTTCAGCGCCGTCAGTACAGACGGGTTCGCCCGGTAGCGGGCACGATCATCGACCGTCGTTGCAGACATGGAGCTCCAGGGGAAGGCGCCTCGAGAATGAGGCAGACGCTCCAGCGTAGGGCGGAGCCGTCTCAGTCGCAGGCGATCCCGTCACCGTCGCGGTCGAGGTCGTACAAGTCTGGTCCGACCACCTGCTCGCCCTATTGCAGAGGTTCGGCCGCTGCCAGAACGAAC
>NZ_JAGYWT010000207.1:0-4228 GCF_019279095.1 Microbacterium sp. BF1
AGCTTGAGGCTCGTGACGACCTCTTCACGGATCGAGTCGAGCGGCGGGTTCGTCACCTGCGCGAACTGCTGCGTGAAGTAGTCGAACAGCAGGCGAGGACGCTTGCTGAGCACCGCGATCGGCGTGTGCGGCATCCGCTCGCTCGCCCACGTGTCCGACATCACTTCAGGAGGAGAACGGTGAGCCCGAAGCCGTACACGCACAAAGACGCCGTGGCCTATCGCCCGCTGGACTGGACGGGCGTGTATCCGCCCGCGTTCCGCGCCGCACCCGCGCACGTCGCGATCGTGATGGACGGGAACGGACGCTGGGCCAACCGCCAGGGACTCACTCGCATCGAAGGACACAAAGCGGGCGAGGAGGTGCTGCTCGACGTAGTCGCCGGCGCGATACAGGCGGGGGTGAAGCACCTCTCGGTCTATGCCTTCTCCACCGAGAACTGGGCGCGCTCTCCGGAAGAGGTCCGCTTCCTCATGGGCTACAACCGCGATGTGCTGCATCGCCGTCGTGACCAGCTCAACGAATGGGGCGTGCGTATCCGCTGGGCCGGCCGCAAGCCCCGGCTGTGGGGGAGCGTCATCAAGGAGCTGCAGTACGCCGAGCAGCTGACCCGCGACAACGACGTGCTCACCCTCACGATGTGCGTGAACTACGGCGGCAGGGTCGAGCTCGTCGATGCGATGCGGGCCATCGCCGAAGACGTCGCCGCCGGGCGGGTGAAGCCCAAGGCGATCAGCGAGAAGATGATCCGTCGGAACCTCTACGTGCCCGACATGCCGGACGTCGATCTGTTCCTGCGCAGCTCGGGGGAGCAGCGCACCTCGAACTTCCTGCTGTGGGAGTCGGCATACGCCGAGATGGTGTTCCTCGACACGCTCTGGCCCGACTTCTCACGTGAGGAACTGTGGCGGGCGATCGGCGTCTACCTCGCCCGGGACCGCCGCTTCGGCGGCGCGATCGACACTCCTGACGCGTCGGCCTGAGACCGCAGCCATCGCTCCGTCTCCCGCGGATGCCGCAGCCGCACGACGGTGAGGTGCGGGAAGCGCTCCTGCATCTCCGGGAACCGCTCGTGCCATTTGTGCAGTGTCGCCCTCTGCCACGCCAGGATGTTCTCCTCGGGATCGCGGTTGAGGAGGTTCCACGGTCCCTTCTCGCGGTTGCCGTTCCAGAGCTCTCGCCGCAGGATGCCTCGGGCCAGGGTGCGCCGCATCAGACGGCCGCGCACCACACGGTAGGGGTAGTCGAGCCAGAGCGCGAGCTGGGCGCGCGGTGCGAGGATCGCGTCGGTGCCCTTGCTCGTGTACTGCCATTCGGTGACCCATCGATCTTCGGCGGCGAAGTCGCGCACGTCGTCGAGGAACTCGGGCCTCGGAGTCCAGTTCGCCCCGTGGAACAGGCCGTCGATCTCGATGTGGCGCAGTCCCCACAGTGCGCCGATGCGACCAGACAACGTGGTCTTCCCCGATCCGGAGACGCCGGCCACCAGCACCCGCTCCGGGGTGAACGGGAGCGGATCGTCGGCGCAGAACATCCGAGAATCCTACCCACCGTGGCGCGGCCGAGGAATAGCTCATAGGCGCATGCGGTTGGATGAAAGTGTGACTGAACCCATCTCCATCGACATCTGGTCCGACATCGCCTGCCCCTGGTGCTACATCGGCAAGCGCAACCTCGAGAAGGGTCTCGAAGCGGTCGCGGCCGATGAGGATGCGCCGCAGGTCAACATCACCTTCCATTCGTTCGAGCTCTCGCCCGACACTCCCGTCGACTTCGACGGTGACGAGGTCGACTTCCTCGCCGGGCACAAGGGCATGCCGCGCGAGCAGGTCGAGCAGATGCTGTCGAACGTGACCGGCGTGGCCGCGAACGCGGGGCTCGAGTACCGCTTCGATCTGCTGCAGCACACCAACACGGTGAAGGCACACGAGCTGCTGCACTTCGCGAAGGCCGAGGGGCGTCAGCACGAGATGGAGGAGCGGCTCATGTCCGCCTACTTCACCGAGGGCAAGCACGTCGGGCGCATCGACGACCTCGTCGACCTCGCGGTCGAGGTCGGCCTCGACGCCGATCGAGCACGTGCGGCGCTCGAGAGCGAAGAGTTCCTTCCGGCCGTTCGCCAGGACCAGGCTCAGGCTCGCGCCTACGGCATCCAGGGCGTGCCGTTCTTCGTCGTCGACGGCCAGTACGGCATCAGCGGCGCCCAGCCGCCCGCCGCATTCGAGAACGTCCTTCGCGACCTCTGGTCGAAGCGCGGAGAGAGTGAGACGGAGACCGCAGCGGTCTAGCGGGTCAGAGCCGCTTCGATCGCGCTGACGATCTCGGGGGCGTCCGGCTTCTGCTTCGGGCGGAAGCGCAGGACGTCCCCATCCGGCAGCACGAGGAACTTCTCGAAGTTCCACTCCACCCGGCCGGCTTTGCCGCCGGCGTCCGGGGTCTCCTTGAGCGCCTTGTAGAGCTCCGCGGCGTTCTTCCCGTTCACCTTGACCTTGTCGTTGACCGGGAACGTGACGCCGTAGGTCGTCGAGCAGAACTCGAGGATGTCGTCCACCGAGCCGGGCTCCTGGCCGAAGAACTGGTTGCACGGGAAGCCGACGACCGTGAACCCGCGGTCGCCGTACAGACGCTGCAGCTCCTCGAGCTGCTCGTACTGGGGCGTGAGGCCGCACTTGGAGGCGACGTTCACGACCAGCACCACGTCGGCGCCGAGATCGTCGATGGTCTTCTCCTCGCCCTTCGCGTCGGTGAACGGGATCGTGCGGAGCGCGGAATCGGTCATACTTCACAGCTTAGATCGCAGCATCCCTCGTGGCTCTGCGTCTGGGAGAATGGAGGGGACATGACTCTCGCCACCGCCCCCGCCCGCCCCCTTCGCATCGGTCCGATCGATCTCGACGTGCCGGTCGTCCTCGCCCCCATGGCGGGGATCACCAACACCGCCTTCCGGCGTCTGTGCCGTGAGTACGGCGCCGGGCTCTATGTGAGCGAGATGATCACCTCGCGTGCCCTGGTCGAGCGCAACGAGACCACGATGCGGCTGATCCGCCATCACGAGTCGGAGACGCCGCGGTCGATCCAGCTCTACGGCGTCGACCCGAAGACCATCGCCGAGGCGGTGCGCATCATCGTGGCCGAGGATCACGCTGACCACATCGACCTCAACTTCGGGTGCCCGGTGCCGAAGGTCACCCGCCGCGGCGGGGGAGCGGCGCTGCCCTGGAAATCGAAGCTGTTCGCCGACATCGTCGACCAGGCCGTCAAGGCCGCAGGTGACGTGCCGCTCACGGTGAAGATGCGCAAGGGCATCGACCGCGATCACCTGACGTTCCTCGACGCCGGACGCGCGGCCGAAGATGCCGGTGCGGCTGCGGTCGCCCTCCACGCCCGCACCGCGAGCGAGTTCTACTCCGGCTTCGCCGACTGGAATGCCATCGGCGAGCTCAAGCAGGCCGTCACGAGCATTCCTGTGCTGGGCAACGGCGACATCTGGTCGGCCGACGACGCGGTGCGCATGATGGCCCAGACCGACTGCGACGGCGTCGTGGTCGGACGCGGCTGCCTCGGACGCCCGTGGCTGTTCGGCGAGCTGGCGACGGCTTTCGGCGGCGAGGGCAAGACCGTCGATGCCACGCTCGGATTCGTCGCGAACGCCTTCCGGCGTCACGCAGAGCTTCTCGTCGAGTTCTTCGAGGATGAGGACCGCGGGTGCCGCGACGTGCGCAAGCACGTGTCCTGGTACTTCAAGGGGTATCCGGTCGGCGGCGACATCCGCACGGGGCTCGCCACCGCGTCCAGCCTCGCGGAGATCGACGACTTCCTCGGGCGCCTCGACCACACCGCGCCGTACCCGGGTGCGGATGCCGAGGGCCAGCGCGGTCGGTCAGGTCACCCCAAGCGCACGGCGCTGCCCGACAAGTGGTTGGAGTCTCGGGAGCTCGCATCGTCGGCCTCCGAGATGATGCGTGGAGCGGAGATCGAGAACAGTGGTGGTTGATCCCCAGGTCGGGGCTGGAGACCGAGACGATCTGGCCGGTGAGCAGGCTGAAGCGGTTGGCGCTGCGGCCGTCGTAGAGCGAGAGGAACAGGATGCCGAGGCCGAGGCCGAACGGCATGAGCACGCCGACGATCGAGTTGCGATCCCTGGCCTTGGCTCCGAGGACGCCGATCAGGATGGCGGCGACGAGGGCTCCGCCGAGGGATCCGGCAACGACGCTGCCGCCGAAGAGGA
>NZ_JAGYWT010000208.1:0-4187 GCF_019279095.1 Microbacterium sp. BF1
GCTCGCCGTTGTTCAACTCTGTCTCGAGGTCTTCGACTCGTTCCATGATCGTCTCGAGCTGGAATTCAGTGAGGCTGCGCCACCCGTACCGGGCGCGGCCGACAAGGTGGGTCTGTCCGTTCCTTTGATGCCGATCGGGCACTTCCTGATCGGACGCGATGCCGCGAACGATGTGACCATCGCCGACCCGCTGGTCTCGAAGCGGCACGCCCGCATCGAGGTCGCGGCGACCTTCGTCGAACTGGTCGATCTGAACTCCGCGAACGGCATCCTCGTCGACGGCGGACTCGTGCAGCGGCTCCGGGTCATCCCCGGACAGAGCTTCGTGCTGGGCGACTGCGAGTTCGTCGTGCACATGGTGAGCGATTTCGACGGCTCCGCCAGCGGTGACCCGGTGCTCGAGCGCGGGGGCGCTCTGATGTTCAACCGCAGCCCGCGCGTCGAGGAGCGCTTCACAGGGCAGGAACTGGACGAACCGCGCTACCCCCGCGACCAGCCGTCCCGGCTGTTCCCCTGGCCCATGCTCGTCGCGCCGATCCTGCTGGCCGTCACGATGTTCAGCATCACGCAGCGTCCGGCATCCCTCCTGATCGCCGCCGCGTCGCCGATGATGATGTTCGGGAACTTCATCTCGCAGAAGACCAACCTCGGTCAGCGTCTGCGCAAGGAGGCGGAGTCGTTCGAGGAGCAGTTCGAACGCCTGGAGGAGACGCTCTACCACTCGCACCCGAAGGAGCGGGAGGTGCGGCAGAACGAGGTACCGGCCGTCGCCGTCGTGTTCGACGAGGCGATGCGGCTCGGACCCCTGCTGTGGACGCGACGCCCCGAGCACTGGAACTTCCTCGCGATGCGCCTGGGCGTCTGCGAGAGCGAGGCGCGCACGCGCATCAAGCGCACCGAGAGCCCTGACGCGCTCGTCGAGTACGTCGAGCGCGTCGACCGCCTCGAGGAGCGGTACCGGATGATCGACGACGTGCCGATCCTGGAGTCGCTCCAGAGCGTCGGGTCGATCGGTGTCGCCGGTCCCACATCGCTGGCGAGCGATGCGCTCCGCGGCATCGCCGTGCAGCTGTTCGGCACGCATTCGCCGAACGAGCTGGTGACGGTCGCGCTGACCGAGCCGGGCTGGGCCAACGAGCTCGACTGGCTCAAGTGGTTGCCCCACACCTCCAGTGAGCGCAACCCGTTCAAGGAGATGCCTCTGGCGGACTCCGCGTCGACCGGCACGGCACTGCTCAGCGGCCTGGAGGAGATCGTCCTGCGTCGCTCGCGGGAGTCGAAGTCCGCCCGGCCCCCGTACGGCGCCGACTGGGACCCGATGCGCTACGGCACCGACGTCAAGCGCGCCGCCGAGGACGCGACATTCCCCGGCCAGACGGCGATCCTCGTGATCATCACGAACGATGCTCCTGTCGATCGAGCCCGGCTGACCCAGATCCTGGAACGCGGTGCCGACGTCGGCGTGTACGGCCTGTTCGTCGCTCCCGTGGTCGAGGCGCTGCCTGCCGCGTGCCGCACGTTCGTCGACGTGAGCGCAGGGCTCGGCGATGCGGTAGTCGGCACGGTCCGCAGCGGCGTGGACTATCGCGGAGTGCAGGTCGAGGGCGTCTCGCACGCCTACATGACCATGTTCGCCAAGCGGCTGGCCCCTGTCGTCGACTCCAGCACCGTGATCGAGGACTCCTCCGACATCCCGAACTCGGTCAGCTTCCTCTCCCTGGTGGGCACCGAGGTCGCGGAGGACGCGAATGCGGTGATCGACCGCTGGCGCCAGAACAACACGATCATCGACCGCTCCGGAGCCCCGCAGGCCCGGCTGAAGAAGGCGGGGAACCTGCGCGCCATCATCGGGCAGTCGCAGACCGACGCGATGACCCTCGACCTGCGCACCCAGGGTCCGCACGCCCTCGTCGGCGGGACGACCGGTGCCGGCAAGAGCGAGTTCCTGCAGGCCTGGGTGCTCGGCATGGCAGCCGCCCACAGCCCGGATCGGGTCACCTTCCTCTTCGTCGACTACAAGGGCGGCTCCGCTTTCGCCGACTGTGTCGACCTGCCGCACACGGTGGGCCTGGTCACCGACCTGAGCCCGCACCTGGTGCGTCGCGCCCTCACCAGCCTGCGTGCCGAGCTGCACCACCGCGAGCACCTCTTCAACCGCAAGAAGGCCAAGGACCTGCTCGAACTCGAGAAGCGTCGTGACCCGGAGACTCCGCCGGCGCTCGTGCTCGTGATCGACGAGTTCGCCGCGCTCGCCGGAGAGGTGCCGGAGTTCGTCGACGGCGTCGTCGACATCGCCCAGCGCGGTCGCTCCCTCGGCATCCACCTGATCATGGCGACGCAGCGACCGGCCGGTGTCATCAAGGACAATCTGCGGGCGAACACGAACCTGCGCGTCGCGCTGCGCATGGCGGACGAATCCGATTCGAAGGATGTCGTGGACGATCCGGTGGCCGCGACGTTCCCGCCTTCGCTGCCGGGGCGCGGCATCGCGAAGACCGGCCCAGGGCGCCTCGTGCCGTTCCAGTCGGCGTACGCCGGCGGGTGGACGACGGACGAGGCGCAGGTCGCCGAGGTGAAGGTGGCCGAACTCCGATTCGGTTCCATCCAGACGTGGGAGGCCGAGCAGGCGCCGGAGTCCGAGTCCCATGACGAGGACCTCGGACCCAACGACCAGAAGCGCATCGTGGCGACGCTCGTGAGCGCGGCACGAGAGGCCCGTATCCCCGCGCCCCGACGTCCGTGGCTCGACGATCTGGAGGGCGCCGTCGACATGCGCGACCTCCCCGTGCTCGGCGACGGACAGGTGCTGCTCGGCAAGATGGATGTCCCGGAGCGTCAGCTGCAGGAGCCGGCCTACTTCCATCCCGACAAGGACGGGTCGCTGCTCGTCTACGGCACGGTCGACTTGCCCGATCCACTCGTGCCGTAGACAGGGCGATCGCCGCCGTGCGCAGAGTGCCGGCCGGGACGGGCGTCTCCTACGGCTACGACCATCGAACGGATCGCGACACGACGCTGGTCCTCGTGCCTCTCGGATACGCCGACGGGGTGCCGCGCAATGCGTCGGGGAAGCTCCCGGTCTCCATCGGCGGACGCCGGTTCGTGAACGTCGGACGCATCGCGATGGATCAGTTCGTCGTCGACGTCGGAGACACCCCGGTCTCGATCGGCGACGAGGTCGTCTTGTTCGGCGACCCCACCCTCGGCGTGCCGTCAGCGGCGGACTGGGCCGATGCCGCCGACACCATCAACTACGAGATCGTCACCCGCATCGGTCCCCGCGTGCCCCGGCGGGCCTCGTGAGCGTGGACCCCGCGTTCCTCGGTCGTCGGGAGATCGCGACCGCCGAGGAGATGGAGCAGCTGGGCCTGCGCATCGGCGAACAGCTGGAAGCCGGCGACCTCCTCGTCCTGACGGGTCCGCTCGGAGCGGGCAAGACCACCTTCACCCGCGGGCTCGCCGAGGGTCTGGGGGTGCGCGGTCCCGTGCAGAGCCCCACTTTCGTGATCGCCCGCACGCACCCCTCGCTGGTCGGCGGAGCGCCACTGGTGCACGTCGATGCCTACCGCCTCGGTTCGGCGGCGGAGCTCGACGACCTCGACCTCGACCTCGAGCGCTCCGTCGTGGTGGTCGAGTGGGGCAGAGGCATGGCCGAGGAGCTGGCCGACTCCTGGTGGGACATCGAGGTGGAGCGGCCTGTGGGGTCCTCGGACGACCTCGACCCTTCGGAGCTCGATTCGGATGCGCCGAGGATCGTCACGATCGTGCGCGAGAGCGCCGCATGACCTCGACGTCGACGCCCGCACTCGTCGCCGTGATCATCGAAGACGATCCCGACGTGCGATCACTCCTGGACGAGGTGTTCCTCGCGGCCGGCTTCGAGACGATCCTCACGGGCTCCGGCGTCGAGGGGCTCGCTGCCGTCGAACAGCACCATCCGGTGATCACGACCCTCGACATCAACCTTCCCGGCATCGACGGCTTCGAGGTCGCCCGGCGGATCCGGCGGGTCAGCGACACCTTCATCATGATGCTCTCCGCACTCTCCGAAGAGTCCGACGTGGTCCTCGGGCTCACCTCGGGAGCGGACGAGTACCTGGTGAAGCCGTTCCGCCCGCGCGAGCTCCGCGCCCGTATCGAGGCTCTTCTGCGGCGTCCGCGGCTCCCCGCCCCCGGCGTCGCCGACG
>NZ_JAGYWT010000209.1:0-4177 GCF_019279095.1 Microbacterium sp. BF1
CCGGCATCGTCATCGCGGTCGCATGGCTGGTGCTCGCACCCGCGTTGGGGCTGTTCAACACGCCGTGGCTTATCCTCGCGGCCTACGGCACCTCGTTCACAGCGCTCGTCGTGCAGGCCGTCGCCGCTCCGCTCTCCTCGACACCGACCAGTGCGGAAGAGGCGGCGCGGATCGGCGGCGCGACACGGGTGCGCGCCCTGATCGACATCTCCTGTCGGATGGCGGCACCGGCCGCGCTCTCCGGCGCGGTGATCGTCGCGGTCACCGCCGTGCGCGAGCTCACGCTGTCGGTGCTCCTGCTGTCGCCAGGGGCGCAGACCCTCGGCGTCGCGATCTTCAGCTTTCAGCAGGCGGGTGCGTTCAGCACCGCCGCCGCATGGTCGCTCATCGTGGCCGTGCTCGGACTCGCTGTCATCGGGTTCGCGATCCCGAAGACGAAGTAACAGAAAGGGTGCACATGGCCTCCGTCACACTCGAACACGTCTCTCTGCGATACCGCTCCGGTGCCGTCGGCCTCGCCGACGTCGACCTGCAGGTCGCGGACGGGGAGTTCCTCGCTCTCGTCGGCCCTTCGGGATCCGGGAAGACGACGCTGCTGCGCAGTATCGCCGGGTTCTTGACTCCCACAGCGGGCCGTATCCTGCTCGATGACCGCGTCATCGCCGGTCCCGGTGTCGCCGTACCGCCGGAGCAGCGCCAGCTGGGGATGGTGTTCCAACAGCATGCCGTCTGGCCGCACTGGGACGTGGGGCGCAACGTCGAATATGTCCCACATCTCGGCGAGCCGGTGCCACCAGAACCGGAGGCACGATCAGGGCGTTCACCACGATGCCGATCGCGACCCCGATCAGCGTCTCCACGATGCGTGCGAACGCGTACTCGGGACTCGACGACCCCAGCGCCAGCACCAGCATCGCCGAGATCGCCACCTGGTTGCCCGTGCCCGGCGAGGCGCGGAAGATCCACGCCACCAGCATCGCCACGACGATCGCCAGCAGCACGATCCAGCTCGGCGAGCCGAACAGCAGTCCCAGTCCGACGGCGATCACGACACCGGCGATCACTCCGATGCTGCGCTCGAGCGCCTTCGACAGCGACTGGTTCACGCTGGGCTGCACCACCAGCAGCGCGGCGATCGCGGCGAAGACCGGCAGCTGCGCGGGGAACACCCATCCGGCGATCAGCCACGCGGCGATCGTCGCCGCGGCCGACTTCACGACCTGCAGCAGCGGGGAGCGCTGGGAGGCGCGGATCGCGGTGGGGATGCGCATGCCCTCCACGGTAGTCGTGACGTCCTGTGCCCGTGGCTCTTGCGTCGCAGGGAGATGCGGGGTTACGCTCTGCCTAACTAATAGTCGTTAGGTAGATGATGACCAGAGCAACGATCCTCGCGGAGGCCCGCACGATCTTCGCGCGCCAGGGGTACGCCGAGACGAGCCTGCGCGAGATCGCCGAGGCCGTCGGGATCAAGACGCCCTCCCTCTACGCGCACTTCCCCAGCAAGGAGGCGCTGTACGCCGAGGTGTACGCCGGGGTCTCGGTCGATCACACCGCGTTCTTCGACGAGCTCCTCAGGAACAGCTCCGAGTTGGAGCCGCTCGCACGCCTGCACCACATCCTCGGGGGCATCGAGGCGTACTACCGCGACCGACCCGACCTCGCGGAGTTCAGCCTCAGGGCCGCTGTCACCGAGTACGGTCCCGGTGGCGAGCAGCTGCGACAGATCTTCCTCGACTCGGAGTCGACCCTCGCGGCCGCCGTGCGCCAGACCTATGAAGACGGTGTCGCGGCAGGCACCTTCGCCGCCGGTGACGCCGAGGGCTTCACGGCTCTGGTGTTCGTGGTCATGGACGGCCTCTTCCTCCAGCTCACCCACTACACGCCCGAGATCTACCGCGAGCGCTTCGATCAAGCCTGGCGACACCTCTCCACGATCCTGTCCCGATGAATCCCGCCGCACCGATGCGGCGGACACCATCACCCCTCGCCGGCACGGAGCCACGAACTCCGACCCGGCATCGCACGACCCGGCCGCACAGACAGGCCGCCCCCGACCCGCCCTGCGAGTCGTCCGCATTCCGGGAACCCGAATCCCCGCCGACGACTCGCAGGGCCACTTCTCAAGGAAAAGATGATGACCACCACCGACTATGAGCACGGCGTCGTGCCGCAGGACCAGCGCAAGAGCTGGCTGTCGATCGCCACCGTGTGGATTGCGATCGGCATCGACCTCTCCGGGGCGTTCCTCGGCGTCTCTCTCGCTTCCGGCATGGCCTTCTGGCCGGCGATCGGCGCGACGATGCTCGGATCTCTGCTGCTCGGACTGCTCGCGATGGCCTGCGCCTACGTCGGCGCCGCCACCGGGCTCTCCACCGCCATGATCTCCCGCGCCGTGTTCGGCCGCATCGGCGGCGCGATCCTCGCCCTGGCGATCGCCGTGAGTCTGGTCGGCTGGTACGCCGTGCAGGCCGGATTCTTCGGCGCGAACGCGCAGATCGCGTTCGCCGAGTTCACCGGCATCGACGTGCCGGTGCAGGTGTTCACCGCGATCGGCGGCGTGCTCATGGCGATCACCGCGTTCTGGGGCTACCGCTCCATCAACCGTCTCAGCACCCTCGCGGTGCCGCTGCTGCTTCTGCTGCTGGTCGTCGGCGTCATCGTCGCCTTCACGGTGAACGGTGCGGCGGGTCTCCAGGCGCCGGTCGAGGCGACCTTCACCTTCGGCGGGGCGGTGTCGCTCGTCATGGGCATCTTCATCCTCGGGGTCGTGCTCGCCCCCGACATGGCGCGGTGGGCGAAGACCCCGAAGCAGGCCATGATCGCCGGTTTCGTGGGGTTCTTCTTCGGCAACTCGATCATCCTGGTCGTCGCGATCCTGCTCGCCCGCATCATGGACGGCACCGAGCTGATGGCGATCTTCTTCGCGCTCGGCCTCGGCGGTGTCGCCGTGATCGTGCTGATCCTCGCGCAGTGGACCACGAACACGACCAACCTCTACTCGGCCGGACTCTCGTTCGCGTCGATCAGCGAGCGGCTGAGCCGTCGCACCGTCACGATCGTGCTCGGCGCCATCGGCATCATCGTCGGGGTGATCGGCGCTGCCGACTACTTCGTGCAGTTCATCCTCGTCATCGGCACGATCATCGCCCCCTACGGCGGCGTGTACCTGGCGTCGTTCTTCACGGGTCGAAAGACGGCGCGCTGGGCGCACGGCGCCACCGTGCCGCTGGTCGACGGCTGGTCCATCGCGGCCTGGGTGGTCGGGATCGTCGTGGCCGTCGCGACGACGAATCCGGCGGATGGCCCCGGCTTCGGCTGGTTCACCCTCACGTCGATCTCGGCTCTCGACGGACTCCTCGTGGGCTTCGTCGCGTATCTCGTGCTGCTGCCGCTGCGTCGTCGCGTGACGCCGGCGTCGGCCCCCGTCACGGATGAGGTGAGCGCATGAGCGCTGTCGTCACGACGCCTGTGATCACGGAAGCCGACATCGACGAGATCGCCCTCGGTGCCGCCGTGCTCGGCACCGGAGGAGGCGGCGACCCGCATGTCGGCTCCCTGATCGCCAAGCGACTCATCCGCCTGCACGGGCCGGTCCCGCTGATCGCCGTCGACGACCTGAGCGATGACGACTTCGTCATCCCGATCGGAGGGATCGGCGCCCCCTCCGTGAGCGTGGAGCGCATCCAGGCCGAGTCCGAGCTGCTCGCGGCCCTGCACGCTATCGAGCGCGCCGTGGGTCGCAAAGCGACAGCGGTGATGCCGATCGAGGTCGGCGGCGGCAATTCGATGATCCCGATCGCGGCCGCGGCCCTCGCTGGCCTCCCGGTGGTCGACGGCGATGCGATGGGTCGGGCGTTCCCCGAGGCGCAGATGGTCACCTTCCACCTGGCCGGTTACGGACCCGGCACGACCGTGCTGGTCGACCATCACGGCAATGAGGTGGTGAGCCGCCCGATCGACGGCGGATGGTCGGAGCGCATCGCGCGGGCCGTCACCGTCGAGATGGGCGGAGGGGCGACCATGATCGACTACGCGTACGGCGGCGACGTCGTGCGCGAGTGCGCGATCCCCGGCACCCTCGGACTCGCTCAGCGCATCGGGCGCATCCTGCGGGGCCGGGATACCGCCGGACGCGAGCTCCGCGATGATGAGCGCATCGACGCCCTGTGCGCCGACC
>NZ_JAGYWT010000021.1:0-11992 GCF_019279095.1 Microbacterium sp. BF1
GCCCTCGACCTGTATTCCACTCCCGGTTCACAGCGTCTCGTTGCTGCGGTCGCAGGTTCCTCAACGGGGCTTTCCGCGAGTGCGGAGTCCCCGGTCATCGAGCTGGACTTCCAGCCGAGTATCACAGAAGCGACGACGCCAATCCCTGCTCGAGGATGTCCACACCGGCCTGGGTCGAATTGCCGCTCATGAAAGAGACGAAGAAGCCGCCGGTGTCGATGAACCCGATCGCATCCACATACCCCGCGACGCCGCTGAGCACCAATGACAAGGCCAGACCCCGTCGTGTGACATCTCTCATGGCGTAATCCACCGCCCGAAGTGACACCGCGCGACACCGGGGACGCTCTTCACCGCCTGCGAGACCCGCTGCATCAGGGGCCCGAGCGCCGCGAGCACCTCGACCGACGCGTTCTCGAGCAGCCAATGCTCACGCGGGGCGATCGCGCCGATGAACGGCAACCCTCCGATCTCCCACCCCGCGCGCACCTGCCAGTGCTCGTCGTGCCAGATCGTGAACTCGCTCGGGGCGCAGGGTCCGCATTCGGCCGGGTCCAGCTCGCCGCCGCGGGGCTTCTCCGGCACCAGCATCGGTTCAAGCGGTCGCATCGTGATCGTCTCGAAGGCCCACGGCAGTCCCTCGGCGACGGCGGAGGCGTCGAGTGCCTCGCCGATCGGGAGCCTGCGGTGGAACGCGGAATCGGCGGGATGCTGGTCGATCGTGGCGTCGTCGCTCATCTCCCCATGCAATCACGGACCGCGTGCCACCCGGTCGATCGAGCCCGGGTGTTCGACCCCGCGCCACTCGATCGCCGATAGCCTGAGTCGGTGGGTGCGAGCGAGGACAGAGCCAGGAAACGTCTCTCCCGGACCCCACCCAAGTGGGCGATCGTCGCCGTGCTCGCCTTCGCGGGCCTGTGCTCCTCTTTCATGTTCACGCTCGTCGTCCCACTGCAGGCCGAGCTCCCGCAGCTGCTGAACGCCTCCCGCGAGGACACCACCTGGGTCGTCACCATCACGCTGCTCGTCGCCGCCGTCGCCACCCCCATCTCGGGCCGGCTGGGCGATATGTACGGCAAGCGCCGGGTCGTGATCGCGCTGCTCGCGATCCTGATCCTCGGCTCCGTGATCGCCGCGGTCTCCGGCTCGATCGTCGGAGTCATCATCGGTCGCGCACTCCAGGGTGCGGTGACGGGGGTCGTCCCGCTCGGCATCGCCATCATGCGCGACGTGCTGCCTCCGGAACGGCTCGGCACCGCCGTGGCCCTCATGAGCGCGACCATGGGCGTCGGCGGAGCGATCGGCATGCCGGTCGCCGCCCTCCTCGCCCAGCCTGCGGGCCTCGTGATGATGGTGATCTCGCCCTCTCCGGCTGGCTGGAGCGCACCGTGGGTCCGCGCCCGCTGTTCACGGTCGGCGCCACCGCGATCGTGCTCGCCTACGTCTTCGTGCTGCTGTGGTCTTCCGAGGTGTGGCACGTCCTCGTCGCGAACCTGCTGATCGGCGTGGGCATCGGGTTCACGTTCGCCGCGATGCCGATGATCATCATGCGCTCGGTCCCGGCCAACGAGACCGGCGCATCGAACGGCCTGAACGCGCTGTTCCGCTCGATCGGAACGTCGGGAGCCTCGGCCGTGATGGGATGGTCGGATCGACCCTCCCTCGAGCTCCTGGACGCCGCGACCGGCGATGTTCCGACGTATCTCGTCAACGCCGATGTCCACAGCGTCTGGTTGAACAGCACGGCTCTCGCGCGCGAAGGTTTCCGCAGTGAGGACGGCGTGCTGCGCGAGACCGACGCCTTCGAGATCTCGCGGCGCCTCAACGCCGTCGACTCAGCCCACGGCGATCGCGCGATCATGCGTGCAGGCGAACAGGCGGCCGCACGCGGTATCACCGGGCTCGTCGACTTCGACATGGCGTGGAGTGCGGAAGCCTGGCCGCGGCGGGTCCAGGACGGTTTCTCCTCGCATCGCGTCGAGTTCGCGATGTACCCCTCCGACCTCGAACGGGCGATCAGTGCCGGGCTGCGCACCGGAGAGCTCCGCGAAGAGGGCGATGTCCCGGCACCAGCACGAGGGCTCGTGCATGTCGGACCTCTCAAGGTCATCACCGACGGTTCTCTGGGCACACGAACGGCAGCGTGCTCGCACTCGTATCCGGGCGATCCCGACAACTTCGGGATGCTCACCGTGCCGTCGGACGAGCTCGTCGCACTCCTCACCCGCGCGACCGGTGCGGGGCTCGGCGTGGCCGTGCACGCGATCGGCGACCGGGCGATCACTTCTGCTCTCGACGCGTTCACCACGACGGGCGCCGTCGGCTCGATCGAGCACGTGCAGCTCGTGCGGCACACCGATCTCGCCCGTTTCGCCCGTCTGGGCGTGATCGCCAGCGTCCAGCCGCAGCATGCCGTGGACGACCGCGACCTGGTGGATCGTCACTGGGCCGAGCAGACCGCCATCGGCTACCCGCTCGCCTCGTTGCGTGACGCCGGTGCGCAGTTGCGCTTCGGGTCGGATGCACCCGTCGCCGAGCTCGACCCCTGGCACGCCATCTCAGCCGCGGTGTCGCGTACCGACGACGATCGGGCCGCCTGGCATCCGGAGGAGCGGATCACCGTCGACCAGGCGCTCGAGGCGAGCGTTCGTTCGTCGCTGCGTCCCGGCGAACCCGCCGACATCGTGCTGTGCGCCGCGGATCCTCGAGCGGCGACGGGGGAGGGGCTGCGGTCCATGCCCATCGTCTCCACCCTTCTCGCGGGGTACGTCACACACGTCCTCTGATCGTTGCTGGTACGAAGAAGGGGCGGTGCTCGGAGGACCGAGCACCGCCCCTTCTCAGGTCAGGCGATATCTGAGATCACGCAGCGATGTGCGAGACGAGGAACCAACGGTCCTTCTCGAGACCGCGCTGGATCTCGATCGCGACGTCCTGGCTGGTGAGGTCGACCTCGTCGAGGCCTTCGACAGCCGCCTTGACGTCGACCAGGATGGCGTCGATGTCCGAGATGACGGCGCGGATCAGCTCGTCGGACTGGGCGAAGCCGGCCGCGACCGAGGTGGATCCCGCCTTGTCGGCGACAGCGCTCACTCGTGCGTCGATCGGGAGTCCCAGCGCGACGATCCGCTCAGCGGCCGTGTCGGCGAAGTCGCCGGCGTGGGCGACGATGGTGTCGAGCAGCTCGTGGACGCCGATGAAGTTCGCGCCACGCACGTGCCAGTGGGCCTGCTTGCCGTTGACGGTCAGCGCCTGCAGGCCGAGGACGACAGGGGAGAGGAACTGGGCCGCCCCTGCAGCCACGGTCGGGTCGATGGCGGTAGTGGAAACGGTCTGTGCCTTGCTCATCTTGTGCTCCTCCGGAACGGTTACTCGTATCTGTTGGAGACAACGCTACTCAGCCTCAGACATTCCGCAAGCAAGCTGAGGCTCGGCTCACTTCCGCGTGATTCCGCGGAAGTGAGGGTAGTCTCCCCTCATGAGCATCGCGTCCGGAGCCTCTGTCCTCTCCCTGCCGAACACCACACCGTCGATCGACGCGACGGCGTTCGTCGCCGACGGCGCGCGCATCGTCGGCGACGTCTCCCTCGCCGCCGGATGCAGCGTCTGGTACAACGCCGTCCTCCGGGGAGATTCCGCGGGGATCGTCATCGGACCGGGCTCCAACGTGCAGGACAACGTCTCGGTCCACGTGGACACGGGTCACCCCGTCGTGATCGGCTCGAAGGTGTCGGTGGGCCACAACGCGGTCGTCCACGGCTGCACGATCGGCGACGGCACACTGGTCGGGATGGGATCGGTCATCCTCAGCGGTGCGGTGATCGGTGACGGCTGCCTCATCGCGGGGGGAGCGGTCGTGCTCGGAGGGACGGAGATCCCTCCCGGTTCTCTCGTCGCGGGCGTCCCCGCGAAGGTGCGACGGGCCCTCACCGACGAGGAACGCGCGGGGCTCATCGCCAACGCCGACATCTACCTCGGGCACTCGCAGACGCATTCCGCGGCTACGCGGGTGTGAGCGCCCGGCCGCTAGGCTGAAAGGGTACGGGGCGGTGGCCAAGCTGGTTAAGGCAGTGGGCTCATAACCCAACGATCGCGGGTTCAAGTCCCGCCCGCCCTACTCGAACTCTCGCCGAGCGCCACACCACCGCCCGCACTCCCGTGCCGGCACCATGGCTGAAGCCCCGCCCTGAGGAAGACGATGACAGAACACAGCACGGCTCACCCACCGGGGCTCTTCGGCCACATCGGCGGTGTCGAGGTCGCACTCCTGTCCATCACGCAGGCCGGAACATTGGGCGCCCCTGTCGACTATGTCACCGCGCGCCGAGCGGATGTGCCCGCTGGGACCCCTGAAGTGTCGGTCGACCGTGCGGACTCTGCCGATCTGATCCGGGTGCCGATCTCTGTGGTGGATTAGCTCGCCCGCTGGTGGTGGATAGTGCGGCTCGATGGCGGCGAGTACCAGGCGAGTCAGATGCGCGATGGACAGGTGCTCATCGGGACCTCCGACAGTCGTTTCGTCTGGGGCGACGGGTGGGACGGGAACGTCCGTGACGGCTGGCAGCGCTGGGTCGATGCGGAAGGGCTCGACGCGACGGCGACGCGCCACCCGCTCCAAGCCGTGGGGTGGAAGGCGATGAATGCCGCTGAGCTGTGCGACACCATGGAATTCTGGGCGAGCGCGTCCTGGCCGCTGACGCGGGACGAGGCGCAGAAGTTGGCCGTCGATCGCTTCGGGTGGACGATCGAGGTCGAAGACGGCACCTCTTACCTGATGAACACCGTGTCGGGGTTCACGGTCACCGATGTGATGATGATCGACCACAAGAACGTGATGATGGATCTGAGTCTCGACGTGTCCGACACGATCCGCGATGTGACGCCGGAATCCACGGCCTTCCTCGGCGACACGTTCACGCTGATGGTCCGCGAAGGTGAGAGCCGCTGGGGCACGCCGACGAAGACGGACTTCGAGGACACCGTGGCTGCGCACTGGGATGTCGCCGGCGGAGCTCGGATCGAGTTCACCTTCCTGCCCAAGGGGCTCACGGCGATGTACGAGACGCCTCAGGGCGCCGAGCTCTCACGCAAGAGCGGCAACCGTTGATGGCCGACGGCAGTGAGTTCGAGAGCCGCTTGCGCCGTGAGGTCTGCGATCGGGTCTTCCTCGTCGCTGTGCGCTGAGCCAGTACCCGGCCGGAACAGGCGTGGTCAGGGGCCTGCCACGCGGGGCGGGCGCCGCGAGGCGGCCACGGCGAGAGCCTTCGCGTCGAAGTAGTCTGACCCGTCGACACGGAAAGGCTGTTCGTCCAACCACACCGCGTCGCCGTCGACCCGGAGTACACCGACGTACATGACCCGATCAGCGTCAGATGACCAGATGTAGAGGAGCAGGTCGTCTCCGAGGCTGTCCTGCGCAGCAGCGAAACCCTCGGTGATCTCGGCAGCGTCGGTGTGCCCGTTCCGGATCGTCTCGAGAAGCGGGCGTATCGGGAACGAGCCGTCGACGCCGTAGATCACCGGATTCGTCAGCACACCACCACCCTTGACCCGCCATCGGCGAGAGCCGACGAAGATCATCACGATGCTGACGACCACCAGCACCGGCGGGAGCGCGAACGCGCCGGCGATCGCCAGGCCGCCCTTCACCCGGCCGCCGAGGAGTTCAACTGTCGCCTCCGCATTGAGGTAGACCGTCAGTGACAAGACGACCATGACCACGGCGACGACGGTCCAGACCGCCCTCTTGCGCGGTGACGACTCCGACGCGAACAGATCAGGGCGCGTGGCGAACCAGGAATACAGATTGCGGTGCGTGGACCTCAACGGGGCGAAACTCATCTGACCATCCCTTCTCCACCATTCTCGCGTGTCCGACAGGTGGCAGGTCTCGCGATCGTCGTCACGGCATCTGCACGACGGCAGGTCGACCGGTGGCAGGGGCTCGCCGGAAACCCACCCGAACGCACGGTTCGTCGGCTGTCAAGCCCCTCCCGCCCGGCTGGACACCGCGCCATTGTTCGAAGGTGCGGCACCGCGCCGCAGAACGGGAGGCACCATGAGCATCGGCAGCGGAATCCCGCTCTTCGTGATCGGGGCGATCCTCGTCTTCGCGATCAATGTCGACGTCGCCTGGGTCGACCTCGACATGGTCGGCTACATCCTGATGGGCGCAGGATTGGTCATATTCCTGCTCGGCATCGTCCTGCTGGCGCGTCGTCGTCGGACGGAGACGGTCTCGCGCACCGTCGTCGACCCCGCGACGGGAGCACCGACGACTCGTCGCTCCGTGAGCTCCACCGGCGACGACGCGGTGTGAACCGGTCGGCTGGCGGCGTCGACCCCGGAGGGTGTCGGGCGCCGTCAGTCGGCGTGGACGCTCTCGAGGTGTTCCTCGACGAGGGTGATGCCACCGCTGGAGCTCACGGAGTGCGCGAGTTCCTCGATCCATCTCCGGCTCAGGTCCGGCGTCTCCGCGTCCTGGAACACGAACCGCAGCGGGATCGAGGGGTGCAGCCACAACGTCGAGCGACCGGGCGCATCGCCTTCAGGGTGTCGCCACGAGAGCGTGAAGCTCTCATCGCGGCGGAGCTTCGTGGCGATGACGACCTTCAGGTGCGCAAGCGCGCGATCGTCGATCTGGATCGGGGTCTTCGCGTCGCCGTAGTAGAGGCTGCCCATCAGCAGGGGGACGATTCGACGATGTGCGGGGCACAGACCATGGTTCTCCTCGACGGCGTGCTCGGAGGACCGAGAAGGCGGTCCGGGATATTCGAACTCTAGCCAACAATGTCCCGCGGAGACGGGACGCGCCGTCCGATGCGAACAGAGTCTTAGTTCCCTGTCACGCAGACGGCAGTGAAGGCGCAGCCCCATAGGTCTCGCGGTAGGCCACGGTGAACCGGGAAGAGTTGCTGAAGCCCCATCGCCGAGCGATCTCGCCCACGGAGCGGCCGTCCATCGCGGAGATCGCGCTGGGCACCGTCAAGGCGCGCTCGTCGCAGGGCATCGGCAGGCGTGATGTCGAGAGCGCGCCGGAATGCGTACTGCAGACCCCGCGTGGAGATGTAGGACGCGGCCGCGACATCGTCGATCGTGATGGCGAGATGGGCGTTCGCATCGATGTAGGCGAGTGCTCGACGCACGGACGCAGGCGCGCCGGCGCGCTGTGCCGGACGCTGCAGCGAGTCCGTGAACGTCGTCGGGAACGCCGAGAGGGTCACCGTCAAGGCATGACGCTCGAGCTCGGCGATCAGCAGCGGGTCCGTGTCTCCCGCAGCCAAGGACTGGTCGAGGTACGCGAACATGCGCTCCCAGCGCTGGGCGTCGGCTGCGGAGTGCGGCACGAGCCCGGTGGTGCGCAGCTCTCGGCGATCGTCGCCGGTGATCTGCCGCGCTCGATTCTCTGCCGCCTGATGATCGAACACGACGGCTCGAACGCGAGCGGAGCGGTCCCATCTCGCCTCGACCTCGGTGCCATCCGACATCCACACGGATTGCGCATCCAGCGACTCCCGCCCGGACCAGACGCGCGCGTCAGGAGCCTCCACACGGCACACCAGGAGCTGCTCCAGAGGCTCGGCTCGCGAATGCACCTGCGCGGCGAGGCTATAGTCGATCAGGGACGCGGTCTCGAGCTCCTCGGATCGCCAGTCGAATCGGAACCTCCGCGGGTCCGCCTTCTGCAGCGACGAGGAGGGGACGAATTGCTGCCACGTGGACTCCACCCGCTCCAGATCGGCGGATGTGAACTGCATGGGTTGCTCCTTGTGCTTCGCGCCCCGATCCCACTCGAAAGCGCACCACCCGGAGCGTATCCCACCGCAACTGGACCCCGGCCGTAGAGCACTGATGCGCTCGAGGGATCGGTCAATCTGAGAGAGGGGAATCCGTGTGAGGGGAAGGGGATCGAACGGGCCAGCTACCGTCGAGCGCGTCATCGGGGTCGAGCCGGCCGATGCTCACGAAGTACTCGGTGAGGCTCGCCGCCTGCGATCGGGCCCACCCGATCTGACGCGTGTGGAGTTGCGCGGGAGATTCGGGGAGACTGAACTGACGCGCGAGCGCCTGCGCGACACGTCCGGCGGCGATGGCGTCGGCAGACGCTTCATGGGCGCTCTCCAGCGGCACGGCATAGTGCGCCGCCACCACTTCGAGCGTGCGCCGGCCACGACGGTAGCGGTCGAAGGCCTTGTCGATCACGAGCGGATCGATCACGGGGGCCGGGTCTGTCAGGGGCTCGACTCCGTGACGGATCGCTTCACAGGCGAGCAGGGAGAAGTCGTACGACGCGTTGTAGGCGACGACCGGCACCCCCTGATCGAACAACGATCGCAACGCGGCGGTGACCTCGGCGACGACCTCGTGCGCCGGCCTTCCCTGCGATCGTGCGTGCATGGTGGTGATGCCGTGCACAGCGGTCGCTCCTTCGGGAATCGGGACTCCGGGGTCTGCGAGCCATGAGCGAGCCGCGACCTGGCGTCCCCCCGCATCGAGCACGCCGACATAGGCGGTGACCACGCGATCCGACTCGACGTCGACGCCCGTCGTCTCCAGGTCGAACACACCGACGCGCGTGAGCCACGCGGGGAGCGGAGATCCGGATGGCATGCCCTCACGCTACGGCCGGCCGCGGACATTCAGGAGAAGGCGCACGGCGGCTCGTAGACTCGGACCATGACCGTGCCATCTCCCTACGCGGACCGTCTTCGTCGCCTTCCCGTGCAGCGCCACGAGGTCGAGGTGCGCGGTGCCACCACGGCATATTGGGTGTACGGCCCTGAAGACGCCGAGACCACGGTCATCGCGGTGCACGGCTTCCGTGGCGAGCACCACGGCCTCGAACCGGTTCTCGCCTACCTCCCCGAAGTTCGCGTGGTCGCCCCCGACCTTCCCGGCTTCGGCGAGTCGGCGCCTCTTCCCGGCCGCGGACACGATCTCGACGAGTACGCCGGATGGCTCACCGACTTCGCCGCGGAGGTCGCACCGGGCGCCGTGATCCTCGGTCACTCGTTCGGCTCGATCGTCACGGCGGCGGCTGTCGCGCGCGGACTGCAGACCCCTCGTCTGATCCTGCTGAACCCCATCGGGGCGCCGGCGTTGGAAGGCCCGAAGGGACTCATGACCCGTCTCGCGGTGCTGTACTACGCGCTCGGCGCCTGGCTCCCCGAGGCCTTCGGAACCGCGCTGCTGCGCAACCGGGTCATCGTCCGCGTCATGAGCATCACGATGGCCAAGACGAAGGACCCCGAACTCCGTCGGTTCATCCACGACCAGCACGACACCTACTTCTCTCGGTTCTCCGACCGCGACGTGCTCCGCGACGCCTTCGTCGCGAGCGTCTCCCACGACGTCCGCGAGTTCGCACCCGAGATCGAGGTCCCGACGTTGCTGGTCGCGGCCGAGCGCGATGACATCACGCCGATCGAGGCGGAGCGGAAGCTGGCGAAGATCTTCCCCGAAGCCTCACTGGTCGAAATCGCGCACGTGGGGCATCTGATCCACTATGAGACCCCGGCCGAAGCGGCGGGGGCCATCCGACGCTTCCTCAGGATTCCCGTCGCGCGAGGCCGATGAGTCCGGCGACCCGGAACGGGATCACCTCGCCCATCGCGAGTGAGGTCTCGGTGCGTTCCACGCCTTCGATCGACAGGATCCGCGCGTCGGTGTCGAAGAGGTGGCGCGCATCCCGGCAGGCCACACGTGCGAGCAGATCGATCGATCCGCTGAGGCCATGCGCCTGCACGACCTCCGGAATCCGGGCGAGTTCGTTGATGATGCGGGGGAGCTCGGTCTGTCGCACGCCGATGCTGACGAATGCCTGCAACGGGAATCCGAGCACATCGGTCGAGAACGACCGCTCGTACGACAGGAAGATTCCGCTCTGCTCCAAGCGCGCCATTCGCGCCTGAATCGTGTTGCGCGAGAGCCCCAAGTTCTCCGCCAGCGCCACGATGGTGGTCCTGGGGTCGTCGGCGAGGGCGGCGAGAAGCTCGAGATCGATGCGGTCCAGTCCTGGCATAGTGCCAAACCCTAGCAGCACCTCATCCCCCCAAATTGAGCAACATGCTCAAGCCGCTTCAGAATGCTTGAGCGAGGTGTTGACCAGACGTACTCTCAGACCATGCCCGTGATGACGCTGGCATCAGTGCGCGGAGCCTCACGAGGGCCGCCGAGGACGAGGAGGACGACGATGTCACCGCAGATCACCCCCATCGCAGACACCGCCCAGGATCTGGAGCTCTCGGAGCGCATC
This sequence comes from Microbacterium sp. BF1, assembly GCF_019279095.1. Classification (NCBI taxonomy): domain Bacteria; kingdom Bacillati; phylum Actinomycetota; class Actinomycetes; order Micrococcales; family Microbacteriaceae; genus Microbacterium; species Microbacterium sp. BF1. Next base: position 10,256 of record NZ_JAGYWT010000021.1, read on the forward strand.
CTCAACCCGGATGGAAGTCGCATCGCGAACCCTCGGCTGGACCCCTTCGTCGCCGACGTCGATGCCGAGCAGCTGCGCTCCCTGCTGCGTGACATGGTCATCCTCCGGCGGATCGACGCAGAAGGCGTCGCCCTCCAGCGTCAGGGACAGCTCGGTCTCTGGGCTCCCTGCCAGGGCCAGGAGGCGACGCAGATCGGCACGGCGAGGGCCATCGCTGCGCAGGACTTCGTGTTCCCCAGCTACCGCGAGACCGGAGTCATCTACGCGCGAGGCGCCCAGCCCGGCGACTATGTGCGCATGTGGCGCGGAGAGGAAGGCGCCGCGTACGACCCCGCCGCCCTCGGGGTCGCTCCTTTGCAGATCATCATCGGCGCGCAGACCCTGCACGCCGTCGGCTACGCCCTGGGCATCCAGCACGACGGCGCCGACGAGGTCGCCGTGACCTACTTCGGAGACGGCGCGACGAGTCAGGGCGACGTCAACGAGGCGATGATCTTCGCCGCGTCCTACCAGGCGCCCGTCGTGTTCGTCTGCCAGAACAACCACTGGGCGATCTCCGAGCCTGTCGCCGTGCAGTCGCAGTATCCGATCGCCGGACGTGCACCCGGCTTCGGCATCCCCAGTGTCCGCGTCGACGGCAACGACATCCTCGCCTGCATGGCGGCGATGCGCTGGGCGCTCGAGCACGCACGGTCCGGCAAGGGCCCCGCCTACATCGAAGCGGTCACTTATCGGATGGGTCCGCACACGACGGCGGACGATCCGACGCGGTACCGCGACGAGGCCGAACTCGAGTCCTGGCGCCGGCGCGACCCGATCGTGCGACTGGAAGCGCACCTGCGCGCCACCGGAGCCCTCACGGACGAGCACCAGGCGGAGACCCAGGCGGCAGCCGACGTCGTGGCGAAGGAGATGCGCGCCGCATGCCTCGGCATGGTGACGCGCCCGCCCCTCGCGGTCTTGGACGGCGTCTACGCCGAGCCGCACCCCGGACTCGAGCGTCAGCGCGGCGAGTACGCCGCGTATCTCGCATCGTTCGAGAGCGAGGCATCGGCATGACCGAACTCACTCTCGGAAAAGCACTCGGCGCGGGCCTGCGTCAAGCGATGCGCGACGACGACAAGGTCGTGCTCCTCGGTGAGGACATCGGAAAGCTCGGCGGTGTGTTCCGCATCACCGACGGGCTCCTCGACGAGTTCGGCGCGGCGCGGGTGATCGACACACCACTGGCGGAGTCCGGGATCGTCGGAACTGCTGTCGGTCTGGCGTTCCGCGGCTACCGCCCGGTGGTGGAGATCCAGTTCGACGGCTTCGTGTACCCCGCGTTCGACCAGATCGTCGCCCAGGTCGCGAAGCTGCACTACCGCACGCAGGGCCGCGTGAAGATGCCCATCACCATCCGGATCCCGTGGGCGGGAGGGATCGGCGCAGCCGAGCACCACTCCGAATCTCCGGAGGCCTACTTCGTGCACACGGCAGGACTGCGCGTGATCGCGGTGTCGAACCCGGAGGACGCGTACCGCAGTCTCCGTCAGGCGATCGCGTCGGACGACCCGGTGATCTTCTTCGAGCCGAAGCGTCTGTACCATCACAAAGGCGAGGTCGACCTCGAGGCGCCGCTCGCGGACGCGCCGCCGATGGGACTCGCGCGCGTCGTGCGCACCGGAACGGACGCGACACTGATCACCTACGGGGCGATGGTCTCCACGGCGCTGCAGGCGGCCGAGGCCGCCGACG
>NZ_JAGYWT010000210.1:0-4152 GCF_019279095.1 Microbacterium sp. BF1
CGCTCACTCGCGTGACCGCGGCGCGTCCGCCTGTGCGCTCACGGCGAAACCGGGCGCCACCGCCGATCCCGCCCCGTGCTCGCGGGGTAGAGTTGGCGCAGTCCCCGAACTTCAAGGAGCACGCGTGGAAATCCGCATCGGCATCATCAACACCGGCCGTGAACTGAGCTTCGACACCGGCGCAAGCGCGGAAGAAGTCCGCACCCAGGTCGCCGCGGCGCTCGAGCAGAGCGCATCGCACGTGAGCTTCGCCGATGTGAAGGGCAACTCCTACATCGTCCCGACCGCGAACCTCGCCTACATCGAACTGGGCACCGAGGAATCGCGCCGCGTCGGCTTCGTCGCCTGACCCGACGATGTACATCCTCCTCGCACTCATCGGCGCGTGCGCTCTGGGAATCGCCGCGCACTTCCTGATCGGTGACCGTGAGCTGCGCGGAGTCGCACTGACTCCGTCGATCGCGACCGCCGTCTCGGCGATCACGTACACGGCCCTGCAGTGGGCGGGCGTCGGCGAGGACAGCATCTGGCTGTGGCTCGCGAGCGTGCTGGGAGCGCCCATCGTCGCGGCGCTGGCGACCGTGGCGCTCACCAGGCTCCGCAAGCGCTCCGACGCTCAGAACCGGGCAGCGCTCGGCATCTGACACGCCGGGCTCCGCCTGCGAACGGACGGGACGGTTCGAGCGAATCGTCCGCTAGGACGCGAGTCCCATCGCGTCCATGCGCCGGGCGTGCGCGCCCATGAGCTCGGTGTACACGGGCTCGATGCGCTCCTCGTCGACGTCGAGGCGCTCCGGTCGCAGCGCGGAGCGGCACACGAGGATCGTGTCGCCGACCAGACGGCGAGCCCACATCGACAGGAGCGATCGCCACTCCTCGTCGCTCTCGATGGTCTCCTGAACGATGGCGACGATCTCGTGCCGAGCGTCGTCCTCACGGAGGATCTCCGCCACGCGGCGCCCGGTGTCCCCGTAGCTGGAGGCCAGCGCGAGGTAGAAGTCGTCGAGCATCCCGGCGGTGATGTACACCGCCAGCAGCGTCTCCCTGGGGCGCGCGCCGATGGTCTTGCGGCGGAAGGCGTCGAGGTTCTCCCGGAACGGGAGCATCAGCTGCGTCGGGTCGTCCCCGCGCTCGGCGATGAGGTCGACGATTCCTCGGTGCTTGGTCAGAGCGGCTCCGGCGGCGCGCGAGAGCGACTCCTTCTCGGAGAGCTCGGGCGTGGCCCGGATGAGGCGCGTCAGCGTCTCGAAGTAGCCCAGCTGCAGATAGGCGGCCTGACCGAGGAAGCGGTTGAGCTCGGGGGCGAGTTCAGCGAAGTCGATGCGCGTCGTATCCCCCTGATCGCCTCTGCTGCGCAGGGCCAGGGTGCGTCGCGGCGCGTCGTCGCGCTGCCAGAACCACTTAACCACGAGGTCGTCCTCCCGAGTCCACCACGTCGTTCACAATACTCGTGCCGGACCCACCTTCCTGGCCGATACCACCCCTCGGGTAGGCTGGGCGTGTCCCCGCCGTCGGAGCGGGGCCCCGCGCCTGTGGCACAAGAGACGGCGTGGATCCGTTAACGTGGCGATCCCACAGGGTCGCCGGACAGGCAATCTGAATAAAGTGACAACTTTCGCCGATCTCGGCATCGACCAGGACATCGTCGACGCACTCGCCGCCAAGGGCATCGTCGACGCGTTCCCCATCCAGGAGCAGACCATCCCCCTCGGCCTTCCTGGCCAGGACATCATCGGTCATCGACGTGCACGGCCGGGATGGTGAGGTTCACGACGATGTCGATCTCCGGGTCGCCGAGAACCGTGTCGACGCCGCCGGAGCGCGGGACGCCGTACTTCTCGGCCTGCGCCTTGGCACGCTCCTCGAGGAGGTCGCCGATCGCGAGGACGCGCACGTCGGGGAACGTGGTGAGGTTCGACAGGTACTGGTCGCTGATGTTCCCGGCGCCGATGATGCCGACGCCGACGGGTCCTGCACCGATCGCCATCAGCCGGCGACCTTCTCGTCGAGGTAGACCCGGCTGCGCTCGATGGCGTCGAACAGGTCGCCCTCGTAGTGGTCGAACTCCACGATCGCGAGCTCGAGCGCGGGGGCCGCGGCGATGGCCTCGACGAGCGGCACCGAGCCGTCTCCTGCCGGCACCTGATCTGCGGGCGGGTAGGCACCGGCGAGTGCGGGGTCGAGAGTACCGTCCTTCGCGTGCACGGCGATCACGCGGCTGCCCAGACGTCCGAGCAGCGCGACGGGGTCGACGCCGCCACGAGCCACCCAGTACAGGTCGACCTCGAGCACGACGCGCTCGTCGAGGAGACCGGCGAGGATCTCGAGAGGGCTGGCACTCCCCGGCCCCGACGCCGAGCTCGGAAGTCAGAGCTTCGCGGAGTGGCTCGCTGCAGACTAGCGATCCCCCGCTCGGCTCTGTCCCTGGGGAACAGGGCGAGCAGGATGATGGTTGCACCTCTGCGTGGTGCGAGCCGCGTCCGAGGAGGTGTGCATGGAACTGACCCTGGTGTCGTCGTCGTTCTGCGGCGCCTGCGCACGCACGCGGACCGTGCTCGCCGAGGCCGCGCGGTTCCTCCCCGAAGCGACCGTCATCGAGATCGACGTGGCACAGAGCCCGGATGCGGCAGAGGAGCTCGACATCGCGTTCACGCCCACCGTGATCATCCGCGATGATGCCGGTGCGGAGGTGTTCCGCGCCACCGGTGTGCCGACGGTCCCGCAGGTGCTCACCGCCGCAGTGAAGGCCCTCCCGGCCTGACGTCCCGCCACCTCGAGCGAGGTCCGCCCGGCTCAGCGGGGCTGCACCGCGCGACACGCAAGATGCAAGGCGAGGCGCGCCTCCGGATCGGTCATGTCGATCCCGAGAAGCTCCTGAACGCGCCGGATCCGCACCATCACGGTGTTGCGGTGCAGGCCCAACGCGGTCGCGGTCGCGGCGATGCCCGACTCATGGTCGAGATACGCGGAGAGCGTGGTGAGCAGCTCGCCCCCTCCTTCCCGCAGCGGCGCGAGCAAGGACTCCGCAGCGGGGACGAACGTGTCGTTCCCCGTCCACGCAAGCAGGAGCTGTTCCAGCCCGAGGCTGTCGACGCGCACGAACCATCCTGTCGCGGAGCGTGAGGCTGCGATGCGCGCGGCATCCCCCGCTTCGTCCAAGGTCGTGGCGAGGCCTTCCGATCCGCCGTGGAGGGAACCGACGCCGGTCGCGACCGCGAAGTCGCGCAGCGCCCCCAGGTGGAGTTCGCGCAGAGCAGCGACAGCCCTCTCCACACGGTCCGGGTCCGGTGACTCGGGAAAGGTCAGCCACCCGCTCAGTCCTCGACCGGCCGTCGTCGCGTGCGCCTCACCGTCGATGGCGCTGAGTCCCGCGCTGACCGTGCGCAGCAGCGAGAAGGAATCGAGCCGTCCCCTCGCGACCATCCGGAAGCCGAGGTGATGACCCGCGGTGCGCCAGCCGCGCTCGATCATGCGCCGTTCGACATCGGCGTCGGCCGTGCCATGCAGATCGACGAAGTCGCGCAGGAGTCCGGAAGACACCGCGACGTCGTTCACCGCCGCCACCTCGTCGATCAGGATGCGCGCCGCGACTGCAGGCATCGCGACTTCGGCGGCGACCGAGAGCGACTGCACCTGCGCCTCGCTGAGGCCCCGGCCGAAGAGCACGAGCCGCAGACCGCTGCGACCCGGGCTGTCCACACGCACCGATGCGGCCGCGGCGTCGCCGATGCTCGTCCGGTCGAGCCACGAGTCGAACCCGATCGCGGCATGAAGCCGTTCATCGAGAGGGGCGCCCGCTTCCTGCAGCACCCCCGACGAGTCGATCAGTGCGGCGCCGACGCCGAGGTTCGCCGCGATGTGGCCGAGCAGGTCGGCCAGGTCATCGGCGGCGTACTCGAACGACTGGGCGACCTTGCGTACCTGGCTCAGCGTGAGCGCGTCACGAGCCTCGATCAGCATCCAGCAGGCCTTCGCGAGTTGAATCGGCCGCTCGACGTCGAGCAGGCAGAGGCCGATCCGGTCCGCCAGGCGGAACGCCCCCGCATCGAAGGAGCCGGCACCGGCGAGGGCCAGTCCGGTGTATCCACGGTCACGCAACCGGCGCAGCAACGCGTCCTGCTGCCAGGTCGAGGTCGGACGCCCCGCCGTGAG
>NZ_JAGYWT010000211.1:0-4145 GCF_019279095.1 Microbacterium sp. BF1
CAGCGTCGTGACGACCGGTGCACCGGTGGACTCCGCGAGCTCGAGGAGCTCCGCCGACGCCTTGCCGCGGATCACGCCACCGCCGACATACAGCACCGGCTTCTTGGCCTCGGCGAGCAGCGTTGCCGCGGCCTGGATCTGCTTGCCGTGCGCCTTCGTCACCGGACGGTAGCCGGGGAGGTCGATCTTGGGCGGCCACACGAACGGGGCGGTCGCCTGCTGCGCGTCCTTCGTGATGTCGACCAGCACAGGACCGGGGCGTCCGGTACCGGCGATCTCGTAGGCCGCAGCGATCGCACCGGGGATCTCGGACGCATCCTTCACCAGGAACGAGTGCTTGGTGATCGGCATCGTGATGCCCACGATGTCGGCCTCCTGGAACGCGTCCGTCCCCATCAGCGTCGAGAACACCTGGCCGGTGATGGCGAGCATGGGCACCGAGTCCATATACGCGTCGGCGATCGCGGTGACGAGGTTGGTCGCACCGGGGCCGGAGGTGGCGATGCACACGCCCACCTTGCCGGATGCCGACGCGTAACCCTCGGCCGCGTGGCCGGCGCCCTGCTCGTGCCGCACCAGGATGTGGCGGAGCTCGGAGGCGTCCATCAGCGGATCGTAGACCGGGAGGATCGCGCCGCCGGGAAGACCGAACACGTCGGTCACGCCAAGGAGCTCGAGCGCGCGGACCACGGCCTCCGCACCGGTGATCTCCGGCGCAGAGGATTGACGGGCGGGCGGCCTCGGCACGGCCGGGGCGGAATCAGCAGTCATGAGTTTCCTTCTGATGATCTGTGCAGGACGCCGGATGCCGGAGCGTCCGGGTCAGCCGGTGGTCGCGCCCTCGGCGGCGGACCGCACGAGGCGCGAGTACTTGGCAAGAACGCCTCGGGTGTAGCGCGGGGGAAGCGGCTCCCAGCCAGAACGGCGGGAGGCGAGCTCTGCCTCGTCGACGAGTAGATCGAGAGAGCGAGCTGCGATATCGACCCGTATCAGATCACCATCGCGCACGAAGGCGATAGGACCTGCGTCCACCGCTTCGGGTGCTATGTGGCCGATGCACAGGCCGGTTGTGCCGCCTGAGAATCGTCCGTCAGTCAAGAGTAGTACATCTTTTCCGAGCCCAGCGCCCTTGATGGCCGCCGTGATGGCGAGCATCTCGCGCATGCCCGGTCCGCCCTTGGGGCCCTCGTAGCGGATCACGATGACGGTGCCGGGCTCGATCTCCCCCTCGGCGACGGCGTCCATCGCGGCACGCTCGCGCTCGAAGACGCGGGCGGGACCCTCGAAGACGGCCGCATCGAAGCCGGCGGTCTTGACGACGGCACCCTCGGGAGCGAGCGAGCCGTGCAGGATCGTGAGGCCGCCCGTGGCGTGGATCGGGTTGTCGAACGTGTGGATGACCTCGCCGTCGATCGGCTGCGGGGCGAGGTCGGCGAGGTTCTCGGCGAGCGTCTTGCCCGTGACTGTGAGCGCGTCGCCGTGCAGCAGTCCCTCGTCGAGCATCGCCTTCATGATCACGGGGATGCCGCCGTGACGGTCGACGTCGTTCATGACGTACTTGCCGAAGGGCTTCATGTCGGCGACGTGCGGAACCTTGTCGCCGATGCGGTTGAAGTCGTGCAGGCTCAGCTCGACCTCGGCCTCGCGGGCGATCGCGAGCAAGTGCAGGACGACGTTCGTGGAGCCGCCGAGGGCCATCGCGAGGGCGATCGCGTTCTCGAACGCCTCTTTGGTGAGGATGTCGCGGGTCGTGATGCCCTGACGGAGCAGGTTCACGACGGCCTCGCCCGAGCGGTGAGCGTAGTAGTCGCGACGGCGGTCCGCTGCGGGCGGAGCCGCCGAGCCCGGGAGGCTGAGCCCGAGGGCCTCCGCGACCGAAGCCATGGTGTTGGCGGTGTACATGCCGCCGCACGCGCCCTCACCCGGAGCGATGGCGCACTCGATGCGCTTCAGGTCCTCCTCGCTCATGAGGCCGGCGCGACACGCACCCACGGCCTCGAACGAGTCGATGATCGTGACGTCCTTCTCGGTGCCGTCCGAGAGCTTGACCCAGCCCGGAGCGATCGATCCGGCGTACAGGAACACACTCGACAGGTCGAGGCGCGCACTGGCCATGAGCATGCCGGGGATGGACTTATCGCACCCGGCCAGGAGCACCGAGCCGTCGAGGCGCTCTGCCATCATCACGGTCTCGACCGAGTCGGCGATGACCTCGCGCGACACGAGCGAGAAGTGCATCCCCTCGTGGCCCATCGAGATGCCGTCGGAGACCGAGATGGTGCCGAATTGCAGCGGGTAACCGCCGCCCGAATGCACACCCTCCTTCGCCCCCTGCGCGAGCCGGTCGAGGCTCAGGTTGCAGGGAGTGATCTCGTTCCAACTCGAGGCGATGCCGATCTGCGGCTTGTCCCAGTCGGCGTCGCCCATGCCGACGGCACGGAGCATACCGCGGGAGGTCGTGGCCTCGATGCCGTCGGTGACGACGCGGCTGCGGGGCTTGATGTCGATGGGCGCGCTGCTGGCGGGATCATGCGAGGACATGACGGAAGTCTATTGCCGTGCGGAGGTGCGTTCGTCCGCCAACGCCTCCAGAAGCTCGGCGATCTGTTGTGGAGTGTCCACACGCAGGGTCGCCACGCTCTCCCCCGGCCCCACGCGCACGCCGAGGTCACCGGGCTCCAGCACGCGCATCGCGTCCTCGTCGGTCACGTCATCGCCGGCGAACAGGATGCCGGTCGCATCGAACCGGTCGCGGAGGGCCGCCATCGCGGCATCCTTGCCCTCGGTCCGCGAGGAGAACTCGAGCACCCGGTGACCGGAGCGGCGCCTCCAGTGCGGGAAGCGCTCGGCCACGAGGGCGTCGATCTCGGCGAAGACGCGCTGCTCGGTCTCGGCATCGGCGCGACGGGTGTGCACACCCATGCCGAAGGTCTTGGGCTCGAACTCGGCACCGTCGTAGCGGTCGATGATCGGCTGGGCCGCCGCCCAGAGCTCTTCGCGCGCACCGTCTTCTGTCGCCTCGCCCGGAGCGTCGACGTCGCCTTCGCCCGGGAACCAGTACTGCGCGCCGTGCGAACCTGCCAGGGCGATCGCGGAGTCGTCGGAGTGCTCGGTGATGACGCGGAGATCGTGCATGCTGCGTCCGGAGACGTAGGCGACGACCGTGTCAGGTAGTGCTGCAAGACGATCGACCTGGACGGCGACCTCGGGGAGCGCCCGCGCCGCCATCGGGTCGGCGACCAGCGGAGAGGCTGTGCCGTCGAAGTCGAGGGCGACCACCAGCCGAGGCGTTGCGGCCAGGGCCTTGAGGTCGTCGTCAGCGGTTCCGGGGATCCAGGGGCGCGTCATGGATGCTCCAATCACAGGGGTCGTGCGTGTGGGCTCGGGTTCGGTGTCGCGGGTGCTCAGCGGCCGCGTACCTCGGAGAGGGCCTTCAGGAACGACGACGACCAGGCGTTCACGTCGTTGTCGAGCACACGTCGGCGAAGCGACCGCATGCGGCGACCCTGCTCGGCGGGCGACATCTCCACCGCCGTCATGATCGCGTCCTTGAGCCCCTCGATGTCGTGCGGGTTGACCCGGACGGCCTGGCGCAGCTCATCCGCCGCGCCGGTGAACTCGCTCAGCACGAGCACGCCGCGGTCGTCGACGCGGGTGGCGACGTACTCCTTAGCGACCAGGTTCATGCCGTCGCGCAGAGCGGTGACGAGCATCACGTCTGCGGCCAGATACAGCGCGACCATCTCCTCGCGCGGGTATCCCTGGTGGAGGTATCGGATCGCGGAGTGCCCCATGGTGTCGGTGTCGCCGTTGATGCGGCTGACGGCGAGCTCGATCTCGTCACGCAGGTGCACATAGGCGTCCACACGCTCGCGACTGGGGCTGGCGACCTGCACGAGCGTCACGTCCTCGACCTTGAGCCGCCCCTCGGCGAGGAGCTCACCGTACGCCTTGATGCGGTGGCGGATGCCCTTGGTGTAGTCGAGCCGGTCGACCCCGAGCAGGATGCGCTTCGGATTGCCGAGGCTCGCGCGGATCTCCGCCGCCCTCGCACGCACGTCCTCGCGGGCGGCGAGCTCGAGGTAGGGAGTGGTGTCGATGGAGATGGGGAACGCCCGCGCCATCGCGGTGCGCGTGCCCTCGCC
>NZ_JAGYWT010000212.1:0-4123 GCF_019279095.1 Microbacterium sp. BF1
GCGTGGGACACGAGGGCCTCCTGGTTCCTGAAGCGGTTGAACTCAACAGCTCCACTTCACAACCGGAGGCCCTCACCTCTCAGCTCTTCACGGCCGTGTCGCCGAAACAACGTCCCTGGACATCACAGCTAGCCCGTTCCGCGCGCGAGTCGTGCCGCCACGTCGATCAGCGGCTCCGGGTGTGCGAGAAGCGCACGCTGCTCCGGGTGCGCGATGAGATGGGCGATCAGTCGCTGCGCGCCGGCGACCGTGGGCGCCCAATAGCCGCCGACATGGTGCCGGCTCAGCGGGAGAGTGCGCGGCTCGCCGTCGACGATAAGAGTCACCGCACCGTCGTCGGGATCGACCCCGGGGTCGGTCAGCATCGCCGCGGTCAGCGCTCCGAGCAGCAGGGTGCTGACCAGACCCGGCAGGCGGAACCTGGTCGTGGGGACGTCGATCGCGATCTCCTCGATGTCGGCCCATCGCACGATGCCACGGTTCTCGACGCCCTCGCGGATGATCACGGCGTCAGGGGTCAGTCGCAGGTGATGCCGACCGGGGTCTCCGACAGCCAGCGCCTCACGGACCACGATCAGCGGTCCGTAGCGCTTCACGACTCTTCGGCCACGGGCGGGAGCGCGTCAGGCCCTTCGGTGACCAGGATGTGGAACTGCGCCGCGTCGAGAATGCGCAGACCGAGCTCCTCCGCCTTCGCGAGCTTCGACCCCGCGCCGGGTCCGGCAGCGACGAAGTGGGTCTTCTTCGAGACGCTGGAGGCCGCCTTTCCGCCCGCTTTGAGGATGGCTTCCTGCGCACCCTCTCGCGTATATCCGTCGAGCGAGCCGGTCGCCACCACCGTCAGACCTTCGAGGACGCCGCCCTCGGCGACAGCCGCACCAGGGCCGGGGTGGCCGGGCGTCGCCCACTGCACACCCGCATCCGCCCACTGCTGCACGATCTCCTGGTGCCAGTCGACGTCGAACCAGGCGAGCAGCGAATCGGCGATGATCCCGCCCACGCCCTCCACTGCGGCCAGCTCCTCACGCGAGGCCGCGCGGATCGCGTCGAGGGAACCGAACCACTGGGCAAGCGCCCTGGCGGCGACAGGGCCGACATGACGGATGTTCAGTGACACGAGCAGTCGCCACAGATCCTTGGTCTTCGCCTTCTCCAGCTCAGCGAGCAGAGTGAGCGCCTGGGATGAGGGCTGGGGACCCTCGAGACCGGCCTTCTTCTCGGTCGGTGTGGGGTTTCGTCTGAACGGTGCTCGGGTCTTCACGATCCCGTCCTCGTCCTCCTTGGGGAGCCCCGTCTCGGCGTCGCGCACGAAGAGCTCGATGGGAACGAGCTGCTCGAGGGTGAGCGCGAAAAGACCCGCCTCGGTTTCGAGCGGCGGCACCGCGGGAGACGTGGGCTGCGTCAGCGCGGCAGCGGTGACCTCGCCCAGCGCTTCGACGTCGAGGGCGCCACGGGAGCCGATGTGCTCGACGCGGCCGCGCACCTGTGCCGGGCACGACCTCGCATTCGGGCACCGCAGATCGACATCGCCCTCCTTCATCGCCCGCAGCGGTGTGCCGCACTCCGGGCAGTCGACAGGCATCACGAACTCCCGCTCGCTGCCGTCGCGCTTCTCGACCACCGGTCCGAGGACCTCGGGGATGACGTCGCCGGCCTTGCGCAGCACGACGGTGTCGCCGATCAGCACCCCCTTCGCCTTGACGACGTCTTTGTTGTGCAGAGTCGCCTGGCGGACGACGGAACCGGCGACGTGAGCGGGGGCCATGACCGCGAACGGGGTCGCACGACCGGTGCGACCGACCGACACGACGATGTCGAGCAGCTTCGTCTGCACCTCTTCCGGCGGGTACTTGTAGGCGATCGCCCAGCGCGGCGCGCGGCTCGTCGCACCGAGTTCGTCGTGCAGCTCGAGTTCGTCGACCTTGACCACGATCCCATCGAGCTCGTGCTCGATGTCGTGCCGGTGCTCGCCGAAGTACTCCACGAACGATACGACGTCGTCGACGGTGCGACACACCTTCGTGTGCGGGCTCGTGGGCAGGCCCCATTGTGCGAGCAGGTCGTACACCTCGCTCTGCGCCGCCACGGGAGGGTTCGTCCATGCGCCGATGCCATGCACGTAGAGGGCGAGCGACTCGATCCGCAGCAGGCCCGCTTCGAGTTCGAGACCGTTCTTCTTGTCGATCTGCTGGCGGAGCCCTCCGCTGGCCGCGTTGCGCGGATTCGCGAAGGCGGGGAATCGTCGGGCGGCCGCGGTCCTCGCCTTCTCCTCATCGAAGGGCTTCTTCACTCCCCCACGCGACTCCCACCGCTCGAGAGCATCGGCATATGCGCGCTCACGGAAGGACGCCTGCGCCGCATTGAGCCGTTCGAACGCAGCCACGGGGATGAAGACCTCGCCGCGCACCTCGACGATCGAGGGGTGGCCCTCCCCGCTCAGCCGGTACGGGATCTCCGGAAGACGCAGAGCGTTCTCGGTGACGATCTCTCCCACACGCCCATCGCCTCTGGTGGCTGCAGAGGTCAGAACACCGTTCTCGTAGCGGAGGTTGATCGCCAGTCCGTCGATCTTCAGCTCGGTGAGCCAGGCGACCTCGCGCCCTGCCGAGGCCTTCGTCTTCGCCGCCCACTCCCTCAGCTCTTCGATGGAGAAGACGTTGTCGAGGCTGAGCATCCGCTCCGCGTGCTCGATGGTTGCGAGCCCTGTCGCCTCGGCGGCTCCGACCATCTGCGTCGGCGAGTCCTGTCCCTGCAGTTCGGGATGCAGACGTTCGAGCTCTTCGAGCCGGTGCATCCATCCGTCATACGTGAAGTCGTCGACCAATGAGGTGTCACGGCCGTAGTAGGCCTCTTTCGCATCGAGGATGCGCGTGGTCAGCTCCTCGGCTTCGGTTCGGGCGTCTTCCAGCGAGATGTTCTCCGGCACCCCGTCAGTCTACGAGCGGGCACCGACACCCGAAGCGTCTACGCGCCGACGGGAACGGCCGAGACCGTGGTGTCGATCGTGAACTGCCCGAGCACTCGGGTTCCGATGTACAGCACGGCGGTCTGCCCTGGTGCGACACCGTCGAGCGGCAGCTCCGGGGTGACGCGTACCCCTTCGTCGGAGATCGCGGCGTGCGCGGCGACCGGCTCGGCATGGGCGCGGATCTGCACATGGCACTCGAAGGATACCTCGGTGGGTGCGGCGCCGGCCCAGCTGAACCGCTCCCCGGCGATCTCGGCGATCGCGAGGGCTTCTTTCGGACCGACCACGACGGTGTTCGAGACCGGGCGCACCTCGAGGACGAATCGTGGCTTGCCGTCCGCTGCCGGGACTCCGAGCTTGAGGCCGCGGCGCTGTCCCACTGTGAAGGCGTGGGCCCCTTCGTGCGAGCCCACGACCTCTCCGCTGCGATCGACGATCTCGCCCGTCGCCGTGCCGACCTTCTCGGCGAGCCAGCCTCGGGTGTCCCCATCGGGGATGAAGCAGATGTCGTGGCTGTCCGGCTTCTGCGCGACGCTCAGACCCCGTGCCTCGGCTTCCGCGCGGACGATCGCCTTCGACGGCGTCGTGCCGAGGGGGAAGTAGGTGTGCGCGAGCTGCTCGGCGGTCAGCACTCCCAGCACGTAGGACTGGTCCTTGGCGTTGTCGGACGCGCGGTGCAGCTCGAGACCCCGATCGCCGTCGATCAGTGTCGCGTAGTGCCCGGTGCACACCGCGTCGAAGCCCAGCTCGATCGCGCGCTCCAGGAGCGCGGCGAACTTGATCTTCTCGTTGCACCGCATGCACGGATTGGGGGTGCGGCCGGCCTGGTATTCGGAGATGAAGTCCTGGATCACGTCGTCGCGGAAACGCTCCGAGAAGTCCCACACGTAGAACGGGATGCCGAGCACGTCAGCGGCACGACGGGCGTCCAGCGCGTCCTCGATGGTGCAGCACCCACGACTGCCCGTGCGCAAGGTTCCTCCGGCCCGGGAGAGTGCCAGATGCACTCCGACCACGTCGTGCCCCGTGTCGGCGACAGCTTTGATAACGCGATGGCCGAGGCCGTGAACAACCTCTACAAGACCGAACTGATCCGCCAGCGCGGGCCCTGGCGCACCGTCGAGCAGGTCGAGCTCGCGACCCTCGAATGGGTGT
>NZ_JAGYWT010000213.1:0-4109 GCF_019279095.1 Microbacterium sp. BF1
CCTCCGAGGCCGACCAGCCGCTCCAGCTCGACGGCTCGGGCGCGCGGTTGTGAGCCTGCACGCGCACCTGGTAGATGCCGCCGTTCTCGAGGCCCTCCCAGGTCATCGAGTTCCCGGTGGCCTGCTTCTGCGACACCCCGGACGGCGGAGCCGGCGAGATCTCCAGCGTGTAGCTCTCGACCGGAGAACCGGGAGTGGTCGGGGTGGCCCACGCGACCTTGAGCGACTTGTCGCCGAAGGTCAGCGTCGGCGGGGTCGGGGTGTCGGGACGAGCGTCCGGACGGGCGACCGCCGACGTACCGGACGGCTTCGACTCGCCGACCCGGTTGGTCGCGGTCACCTGGAAGGTGTACTCCACGTTGTTGGTGAGGCCGTCGAGCGTGCACGTCGTCGAGCGGCATTCCTTCGAGTACGGGCTGCCGCCGACCGACTTCACCGTGTACTTCGTGATCTCGGCGCCGTTGTTCGACGGTGCGCCGTACGAGACCACGACGGTGCGGTCCTGCACGCTCGACACCAGTGGGGTGCCCGGCGCCTCCGGCACGCCCTGGACGGTCACGATGATCTGGCCGTTGGCCTCGCGGTCGGGGTCCTTCGTCGCATCCTGGATGCGGTAGCGCACGACCATGGTCCCGACGAAACTGGGGTCGGGTGTGACGACGACCTGATCGCCCTTGACGGCCGCGCCGCCGGAACCCGACTCCGTGGCAGCCGTCATCAGCTTGAGCGGCGTCTCCGGGAACGGGTTGTAGTCGTTCGCGAGCACGGGCACCGTGATGCTCTTGCCCTGATCCGCTTCCGAGATCGTGTCGGTGTTGGCTGCGGGCAGCGGGCGGGTCGAGGCCCCGACGCGCACGGTCACGGTGCCTTCGACGGCTTCCGTCGTCCCGTCGGCGATCTCCAGCTTCAGGGAGGACACCGTGCCCTTCTCGACCTCGGACGAGGCCTCGACGAGCAGCTTCGAGCCGTCGATCTTCGCCGTGATGCCCTTGCCCGCGCCGCTGACGTACTTGTACCTGTGCTTGCCCTCGTCCTCCGGATCGGGGTCGGTCGTGAGCGCGGCCAGGTCGAGCGTCGATGCCTTCTCCCCAGGAGCGACGATGACCTCTGCTCCCGTGAACACCGGCTGCTGGTTCTCCGGGGGCAGCACATTGATCGGGATGCTCAGCGTCGCCGTACGGCCCTCGGGGTCGTCCGGCCCCGTGCCGTCTGTGACCTCGAACGTGAGCGAGTCCTGCCCGAAGTAGCCCTCGGCCGAGGTGTACACCAGGGTGGTCTCGTCCTTCACGAGGTCGTCGCCGTTGGCGTACACGGCGTTCACCTTGGCATGCTCGGTGATCCGCGCGGTCCCCCCACCGGCGACGGTGACGAACTTCGAGAGCGGGATCTCCCTGGTCTCGCCGCTCATGACCTCGAGCGGCTTGGTCGAATCCAGGATCGGCCGCAGGTCGGACTCGGCCGGCACGAAGATGAACGCGGATGCGGCCAGATCGTCCTGATCGGTGATCGTGTAGCGGATGAGCTGCAGCTGCTCGGTGACGGTGACCCGTACCTTGCCGTTCTCCAGCTGGGTCGCGCCTTCTCCGAGCACGAGCTTCAGGCGATCGGTGGTGCCGTCCGGGTCCTCGTCGTTCTTGAGGATGTCGAGGTCGGCACTCATCGTGCCGTCGGTGAGGTCGGTCGGCCGCACACGGTCGTCACGCGCGACGGGCGCCTGCAGCGGGACGTTCTCGTCGACGGTGATCTGCAGCGCCGCGGTCGCCTCGGCGCCCCTCGCGTCGCGGATCGTGTACTGCAGCGACGTCTCGAGCTCGCGGTTCGGCGCCTGCACCAGCACCCGATCACCCGAGACGCGGGCCGTGATGCCCGTCTCGGTCGGAACCTCGAGGCCGTCCTTCACGAGGATGATCTTGTCGCCCTCGGGGTCGGAGTCGTTCAGCATCACCGGCACCGAGATCTCGCGACCCGGCCGCACGACCACGGCATCCTTCACCGCGAACGGTCTCTGATTGATCTGCTCGCCCGGTGCGATGCCCACCCGGATGGTGGCGATGCCCTCCTTGCCGAGCCGGTCGCGCACGCGGTAGCGGAACACGTCGACACCGGAGGAGCCGTCGAATGCCTCGTACGTGAAGTAGTTCTGCGCCGTCTCGGTAATGCGCCCCTTCTGCGGGCTGGAGGCGATGTCGATCAGCTCGACCGAGTCGCCGTCGGCGTCGATGCCGTCGAGAGGGACGGCGATGTTCGCGGTCGACCCGGCGAGCACGCGGGCCACCAGGTCCTGCGGGCGCGGGGCGGCGTTCGTCTCCTCATCGACCGGAAGGATCTGGATCGTGACGTAGCCGGCGTCCTTCTGCTGGCGCGAGTCGACCGCCTCGTAGGTGAGGTACACGGTCTTCGCGACGGGTCCGGCCTTGAACCGGATCGTGTCCTGCGAGACGAAGGCCTCACCGTCCTCCGGGTCGACCAGCGGCTCGACCAGCTCGGGAACGACGTGCATGACGTCGTCGTTCGGGTGCGTGTCGTTGTCGAGCACCGGGATGGTGACGACGTCGCCCGCGCGCACGATCGCCGTGTCGTCGTTCACGACGGGTTGCAGGAGCTTGTCCGGCGCGGGGATCGGGATGACCACCACCTCGCCCTCCGCCGACTTGGAGCCGTTGGAGATGCGGTACTTGATGCGCGCCTGGTCGGTGAGCGAGCCCTGATCGGTGATGCGAAGCGTCTCGTGGTTGATGACCGACACGGAGATGCCCGAGTCGTCGTCGATCGAGACGGACTGCACCACCAGGATGCCGCCGGCGGGGTCGACGTCGTTCGCGAGCACGCCGATGAGCACGTCGCCGCCCGTCGGCAGCAGCGCCACGTCGCGCACGGCGACCGGAGGGAGATCCGTCTCGCTCGCCTCGAGCACGTCGACGCGCACGATCCCCTCGCCGTTCTCGGGGCCGGCCGTCGCCAGGTACAGCACGTAGTAGGTGCCGGGAGCATCAGCGGTGAAGGAGAAGGTCTTGTTCGGCCCGTCCGTGACGATCGTCGCGCCGGGAACCTCGTTCACGCGGCCAAGTCGCAGCAGCTCGCGCCCCGAACTGGTGTCGTTGGCCAGCGGTGCCACGGTGACCTGCTCGCCGACGCGGGTCACGACGTGGTCGGCGTTGGTCTTGGGCTTGGTCGAGCCCTCAGGCCGCACATCGAGGGTCACCGTCGCGGTGGCGCTCTCCCCGTATCCGTCGGCGACGGTGACCTGCACGTCCTTGCGTCCCTGCTGGCTCGCGGTCGCCTTGTACGTGATCTGGCCGTCGGTGCTGAAGTCGACCTCGTCGCCCGGCGCGGGGACGACCTCCTTGAGGTAGACATCGTCGCCCTCGGGGTCGATCCAGTCCGGGAGGATGTTGTACGAGATCGTTCCGCCGGTCTCCACGGTGAGACTGGTGTGCCGTTTGGGCACCGGAGCGGTGTTCACGCTCTTGTCGTAGACGGTCAGCGTGACCGCTGCCGTGTCCTTCCCGCCGCGACCGTCATCGGCCTCGTAGGTGAAGGTGGTCGATCCTGTCGCGTCCTCGTCGACCGCGATCTGCAGGGATCCGCCGTTCTGCACCTGCTGGATCGTGCCGAGGGCGGGCTGGGCCTCGGCGAGGGTCGCGACCAGGACGTCACCATCCGGA
This sequence comes from Microbacterium sp. BF1, assembly GCF_019279095.1. NCBI lineage: Bacteria > Bacillati > Actinomycetota > Actinomycetes > Micrococcales > Microbacteriaceae > Microbacterium > Microbacterium sp. BF1. The sequence goes on from NZ_JAGYWT010000213.1 coordinate 3,666, forward strand.
TCGTTGTCGTTGTCGAGCACGGGAAGCATCGTCGTCACGCCGGGGCGCACACCGAACGTGTCATCCTCGGCGATCGGAGGGGTGTTCTCCTCCTTGCGCTCGGGGAGCGTGGTCTCGACGGTCTCCTCGGTGGAGTCGTCCTCGTTCTCGGTCTCGCCCTCCGGCGGGGTGAGGTCGTTCCAGTTGTCGACGCGCTGGAGGCTCTCGTTGGCCAGCCAGGCCGCACCACCGACGGCATCGTTGAGGATGATGACGTCGCGGTTGACGCGGAACACGAGGCTCTTCGCGTCTTCGGCGACGTCAACGCCCAGGTCGATGAGAAATTCAAGGAACTCACCGAGCGACGCATGCACCTACTCGAAGCGAACGGCTTGGATCCATGGCTCGGTACGGTGAAAGCTCTGAATGAGAGCGTCATGCCCGCCGCTCCCTCGATGAAGGAGT
>NZ_JAGYWT010000214.1:0-4097 GCF_019279095.1 Microbacterium sp. BF1
GCTTGAGCTTGAAACCGGGGGAATCGGTGTGCGCACCGAAGATCTGCACGGGTGTGGTCGCCACGGCATCCGCTGGCACGACCCAGGCGATCGCCGCACCGTCGCGCACGACCACGTACCGACCGCCGGCCGGTGTCGGCCAGGCATCCTCTTCGCGCAGCCGCGTGAACCCTGCGGCTGCCAGCCGTCGCGCGACCTCCTCCGCCGCGTGGTAGCTCGAGGGCGACGCGGCGACGAAGTCGGCGAGATCCTCGGCGTGGGCGAGGGCTGCGGGGGTGACGGGCATGTCGTGACCTTCCTGAAGAGCGCGGTCCTTCGAGCGTAGTCGCGGTCTTCGTTCGGCAACGGCGCTATCGTTTTCGCGCCCGCCCGGGTTAGCCTTCCACTGGGGGAGACGCCGGTTCGGGGTCTCCGGTATTCGGGGAGAAGCTTTCACATGCGTGCGAACACACGTCTGTCCATTCGTCGCGCCGTCGCGGGCGCGACATCAGCACTGCTGTTGGCAGCAGGCCTCACCGTCGTGACCGACGCGATCGCACCGACACCGGCCTCGGCCGCGCAGGACCCGACGAGCTGTCAGGGAACGGTGGCGCTGGTCAACGGCGGTTTCGAGGCGCCGGTGCTCCCGAACGCCTCGGTGTCGCTCACGTCGGCCCCGCTGGTTCCCGGGTGGTCGACCACCGACAGCCTGAACCAGATCGAGCTCTGGAGCAGCGGTTTCAACGGCGTCACCGCGGCCGCGGGTCGGCAGTTCGCCGAGCTCAACGCCAACTCTCCGAGCAGGCTCTTCCAGGACGTCGCGACGACCCCGGGGCAGACGCTCTCCTGGTCGCTGAAGCACCGAGGACGCAGCGGCACCGATGTGATGCGCGTCGTGATCGGGTCGCCCACCGGCACTCTCGTGCAGAACGGCCCCAACCTCTCGGACGGGAGTGCGGCCTGGGGCTCCCACACCGGCACCTACACCGTGCCCGCAGGGCAGACGGTGACGCGCTTCGGCTTCCAGGCGGTCAGCTCGGCAGGGGGCGTCTCCTCCGTCGCCTGCTCACGACCAAGTCGGTGACCTCTCGCCGGTCGCCTTCATGGTCGGCACCACGCTGCTGCAGATCCCGTTCTACTCGATCGCGGTGCACAGGCGCTGGAGTGCGGTCCGCGCGCTCGGGCGCACGCAGTGGCGCCGCATCCTCGCCTTCGGCTCCTGTCGCCGCTGTCGTACATCCTGGCGCTGACGGCGATCCAGATCGCCCCGGTCGCGCTGGTGGCGCCGCTGCGTGAGGTCAGCGTCGTACTGGTGAGCCTGTTCGGGGTGTTCGTGCTGCGGGAGTCGCGCCCGGCGTGGCGGATCGCGGCGTCGCTCGTCGTGGTCGCCGGGATCGTGCTGCTCGCGTGGTGATCAGCGGAAGCTGACGAGACCGGCGTGCGCGGCGGTCACGAGGATCTGCACGCGGTCGCGCAGGTGCCACTTGGACATCATGCGTCCGAGGTGGGCTTTCACCGTGCCCTCGGAGACGATGAGCGCCTTGGCGATCTCGGCGTTCGACATGCCCTGTGCCAGGCAGTGCAGCACCTCGACCTCGCGCTCGGTGAGCGGCTCGAGTGCGGCGGCATCCGCCGCCACGGGGGTCGAGTCGCGCACGTGCTTGATGAGCATCGAGGCGATGCGAGGGGAGAGCGAGCTGGCACCGCTGTGCACCTCGCGGACGCCGGTGACGATGTCGTCGGCGCTGGAGTCCTTGAGCAGGTAGCCGGAGGCGCCGGCGCTCAGCATCGGAAGCACCGTGTCGCTGCCATCGAGCGTCGTGACGGCGAGCACACGAACGTGAGGCCAGCGTTCGGCGATCACACCGGTGGCTTCGATGCCGTCCATCTCGGGCATCTGCACGTCCATCATCACCACGTCGGGCTGCTCGCGTTCGACGGTGGCGATCGCCTCCACGCCGTCTTCCGCCTGTGCGACCACGGTGATCTCCGGGTCGCGCGACACGAAGTGCGACAACGCCGAACGGACCAGTGGATCATCGTCGACGATCACGACACGGATTCCCTGCATAGGGGGAAGCCTAACGGCGCGGGCGCCCGGACGACGTCATGTAGACCTTTGGCCAAAAACCTCTGGACGTGAGACAGATGTGCGCCACGCAGATCGCCGAGAAGATGAATACAGACATCGACAAACGACTACATAATGGAGGTGAATGTAATGACTTTCTGGCAGCAGGTTGGCAAGTTCTTCGGTCTTCACCGCTAGAGTACCTGGCGAAAAGGAGATAGTGAACCATGGCCTTCGACCAATCCACTCGAGGATCGGCGGATACGCTCCGCTTGACCCGCGGTGAGAAGCTCAGCGCGATCGAGCGCATCGTCGTCTTGGTCATCGTCACCATCACCGTCGCCACGGACCTCATAGGCTTCTTCACCACACCAGGTGTCAACCCGGTCGCACTGTTGGTGAGCGTTGCATCCACTGCAGCGTTCGTCCTCTACCTCTGGAAGCCGCTCATCGCGACATGTGCCCTCGGGGTCGTGTTCGCATCGTCTTTCCTCACCGGATCAGAGCTCCAGGTCCTGACAGCCGCCGCAGTCGCGGCCGGCTTCGTCATGAGACTGGGGTGGACATCGCTGATCCTCTCTTACACCGGCGTTTTCCTGGTCGCGGCGGCCATCGTGGCCAACGGCGACGCCGATTCCGGCGTCAACGTCGCGCTGTATCTCATCTTCGCCACCGTGGCAGGAGCTGTCGGGTTCGCCCTTCGGCTCGCCTTCGCCCGGGGGAGTCGTCTCGAGCGCGAGCTCGAGGAGAGAGCCGAGCAGGAACGTCAGGCCGTACTCGCCGAGCGGCGATGGATCGCCGGTGAGCTGCACGACAGCATCGCGCACCACCTCACGGTGGTGGCGCTGCACGTGCAGATGCTCGAAGACCCCGAGACCAGCAACGACTCGCAAGAAGCGATCCGCGTCGCCGCGCGCAAGGCGATGACAGATCTCCGCTTCGTGATCGAACTCGCGGACGACGGTCCGCAGTCCTCCAGCGTGCAGACCGGCGACCTCGCGGCAGCGATCGACGAGGCGCAGGGCGAGTTCGAATCGGCCGGTCACTCCGTGGCCCGCGAGGGAGACCCTCGCGACGAGCGCATCCCGCGTGCGGTCGAGATCGTCCTCGCGCGCATCGTGCGCGAGTCAGCCACCAACATCCTCAAATACGCAGGCCCCGGCGAGGTGCAGATCGACCTCGCCGTGGACGACGAGGTCGCGCACCTCACGCTGCGCAGCCCCCTCCCGACGACCCCACGCCGCGAGCTCTCCTCCAGTCGCACCGGCCTCGGCCGGATGGCGGAGCGGGTGATGGGAGCGAGCGGCGAGTTCAGCGCCGACGAAATCGACGGATTCTGGGTCGTGTCGGCCCGACTTCCCGTCGTCTGATGCTCTAGAGTGTGTGAGCACCCTTTCCACGATCCGCGAGAGCCTAGACGAAAGTCTAGAGAAGTCTCGACGTTCGACCCTGTGGAACGCGTTGCGATCAGCCGTAGTCTGAAAGCTCCCCAGATAAAGCGTCCCCAGCGCTGCGATCGCGGGCGCGGTCTTTCTGGCTTCTGAAACACTTTGCGCGCTCGCGATCGCCTTCTGCGTTAACGGCCGATTCTCCGGCCTCCCGCCACGGGGTTCCACATGCCCGGCTAGCCGCCCACTGCTCGCATGTAGTGGCCGTCCGTGGAGATCCCCGAGGCTGCGACCGTGAAGCGCACCACCTCGCTGAGGTACCGATCCTCCGAAGCCTCGAAGATCCGTCCCTCCGCGTCGCGCGATGTGCGGGTGAGACGCAGGATGGGCGTGCCCCGGGGCACTCGCAGCAGCGCGGCATCCTGATCGTCGGCGGCCACGGCATCGATCACGTGCTGCAGGGTGACGATCGGATGCCCGACCGATGACAGGTACTCCGCGATGGAGACCTCGTCGAGGTTCACCTCGAACACCGACAAGGCGTAATGGCTCTTCGGCTCGCTTTCCACCGTAGGAGAGGCCACCGACATCGACGCCGCGAGCTCACATACCGTGGAGAACAGATTCCCTGAACCACTTGTGCAGAAGACTACGTCCGC
>NZ_JAGYWT010000215.1:0-4088 GCF_019279095.1 Microbacterium sp. BF1
CGCCAGAGCCGTTGGATCTTCTTGTGGTTCACGACCCACCCCTCGCCGCGGGCATCGTGGTAGGCCCTGCGGTATCCCCACCGCGGGTGCTTCTTCGCATACGCCCGCAGCCAGTCCCGCAACGCCACCGGTAGTACGTCTGCTCGGACACTCCGAGCTCTCGACACACCCCGGCGATGTCGCTACCGCCCGCGAGCATCCTGTCGGCCCGCCCGAGCTTACGGACGACCTGCTCCGAGGTGTGACGCTTCCTGCTGTTCGTCATGATCTGACCAGTCTCACTGCCCGGACCCCCCGGGCAACAGGACCACTCACACAACCACCGGACCTACCAAACGGGGTCAGCCCAGCCCGACTGGCACAGTTAGTCACGTTGACCTGGCGAGCTTGTCCTCATGGGTCCGAGCCACCGGAGAAGCGCGAACATCGCAGGGCCCCTTACACGGAGGATGTTGATCCTCAAACCAGGCGAGGCGACGACCTCTAGACTGGGCCGATGGCCGACCTCCAGTTCGAAGCTTTGGGGCCCACGTTCTACCGTTGCACGATAGAAATCGCTGACAGCACATATTCATCCGGCGTCATCTTCGACTGCCCGCTTGACGACGAGAAAACGAAGAGAGCGCTGCAGGCTGTAGGCGCAGCCTTTGCGTTCGTGCAGCAGAAAGAGCCGTCGCTACTGCATGCCGAAGTCGCGGCCGAACGGCCCTGCGAGGCAGACCGGAACATGTTCGCCAGGTGTGAGCTCAGCTCGCTCAGCGCCGTTTGGGATTCAGAGGCGAATGCTCCCAGCGTTTCCCTCGCCTATGGTTTCGACGACGGAGTGTATGCGGTCGCAACGATGAATGACAGCACAATCGCATCGGTACTGCTCAACGGCTGAGCCTCAGTACCTCCTCACGGCCGTCGCTGGCACCGCGGACAGAAGTGCGACCCGCGATTCATAAAACTCTCGCGGACGATCGGCGCTCCGCAGCGCGGGCACGGCTCGCCTTGACGTCCGTACGCATTGAGCGAATGCGCGAAGTAGCCGGCCTGACCGTTGACGTTGACGTACTGCGCATCGAAGCTGGTGCCGCCCTCGGCGAGGGCCTTCGCGAGCACGAGGCGCACCTCGGCGAGCAGCCGGCGCACGGCCTGTGTCGACAGGCTGGCGGCGGGCGTCTCCGGGTGGATGCGCGCAGCCCACAGCGACTCGTCGGCGTAGATGTTGCCGATCCCGCTCACGACCCCCTGGTCGAGCAGCACGCGCTTGATCGCGCTCCCCCGTCTGGCCAGAGCAGCACGGAAAGCCGGATCATCGAAACGAGGATCCAGCGGGTCACGGGCGATATGCGCGACCTGGGTGGGGATCCGCGATCCTGCGTCGTCGATCAGTGCGTCCACCGCCAGCGAGCCGAAAGTCCGCTGGTCGGCGAACACGATCGCGAGTTCGCCGTGGGTCGGATGCTCGATGCCGATGCGCACGCGCTCATGGCGTTCGGCGCCCGCATCGGGAGCACGAAGCAGCATCTGGCCGCTCATCCCGAGGTGCGCGATTAGCGCGGAGTCGCCGTCGTCGAGCGGGAGCCAGAGGAACTTGCCCCGGCGGGACGCTGCGGTGAAGGTGCGTCCTTCGAGCCGACCGACGAAATCAGCGGCACCCGCGACGTGCCGCGTGAGCGCGCGTTCATCGAACACGCTCACCGCGGTGATCAGGGATCCGACGGCAGCCGGGGCGAGGCCCGCACGGACGACCTCGACCTCAGGAAGCTCAGGCACGCTCGCTGAGGGTGCGCCAGGCACTGAGGGCCGCAGCCATCTCGGCCGTCTTCTTGCTGCTGCCCGCGCCGGTCATGCTCACATCGCCCACGATGACGGTCGCGACGAACCGCCGGTCGTGATCGGGCCCGCTCGCTTCCACCGAGTAGCGGGGAGGCGTCGCACCGACACGGGCGGCCAGCTCCTGCAGACTGGTCTTCGGATCCATCGCGGCGCCGTAGCGTTCCGGGTCGGCCAGCAGCGGCTTCGTCAGACGCAGCACGAGCTCTGTCGCGGCTTCGGGCCCGGCCGAGAGGTAGGTGGCCCCGATGACGGCTTCCATCGTGTCGGCGAGGATCGAGTCCTTGTCGCGACCGCCCGTCTGCTCCTCACCGCGTCCGAGCAGAAGATGACTACCGAGATCGATCCCGCGCGCGACTTCGGCGAGGGCGACGGTCGACACGACGCTCGCGCGCCGCTTGGCCAGCTCGCCCTCATCGAGATCAGGGTGCGTGGTGAACAGCATGACGGTGACGGCCTGACCGAGCACCGAGTCCCCGAGGAACTCGAGACGCTCGTTGTGCGGGATGGCGCCGTGCTCGTACGCGTACGAGCGATGAGTGAGGGCCAACTCCAGAAGCTCCGCGTCGATATCGACGCGGAGCTTATCTGGGAGAGGCCTCATCCCCCCGGGGACCTCCGTCACCGTACGCGATTCAGACGTCGGCGACCTTGCGGCCCTTGTACTCCAGGAAGAGCTCCGTACCCTGCGAGTCGGTGACGACCTTCGCCTGGTGGGGACGGCTGTAGACGACCTGGCCGTTCTCGATCGTCTTGACGAGCGCGACGGGCGCCGCCTTCCACTGCGCGCGGCGCGAGCGGGTGTTCGAACGGGATACCTTGCGCTTCGGGGGGTTACCAGCCATGACTAGCTCTCTTCTTTCTCGGCGGCACGAGATTCTTCCGTGCCGTCTTGGTCTGTGATGTTCTGGAGCGCACTCCACCGAGGATCGATGGGAGCGGCCTGCTCCGTTCCGGTGCTCACGGTCAGTCGTTCACCCGTTTTCGGGTCGAGACCCGGGCAATCCGGCTGACACACCGGCTGAAAAGGAAGTGCCAGTACGGCCGCATCCCTGACGAGAGTTTCAAGATCCACGTGGTCGTCTTGAACCTCGAAGTCAGTTTCTTCCTCACCAGGATACGCGAAAAGCTCCTGGAACTCGACTTCGACGGGCCGAGTGATGTCGATCAGGCATCTTCCGCACACGCCGGCGTATTCCGCATCAGCGGTTCCAGACACGAGGATGCCCTCGTGGACGGACTCCAACCGCACATCGAGATCGAGTTCGGACCCGGCCTCGTACGACACGATCCCCTCACCCCACGCCTCGGAGAGAGCGACGGTGAACTCGTGTTCGCGCATTTCTCCCGGTCGCCGGACGATGTCGCGGGCAGGGAGCACAAAAGGGCCGTTCATTCGAGAGCGCACGCTTCCATGCTACCGGCCAGGGCTCACGGTCGCTCTGACCGCGCGTTCAGGGAAGGGCGTCAGAGCCCGCGGGACCCAGTGTCCAGGAACGCCGCGACCGCCGAGGGGACGAAGGGCGTCACATCGCCGCCGAGAGATGCGACCTGGCGCACGAGGGAGCTGGAGACCATGGCGTGCGAGGGGTCGGGCAGGAGGAACACGGTCTCAATGCCGGCGAGGTGTCGGTTAACGATCGCCATCGGAGACTCGTACGCGACGTCGATCTGGGAGCGGATGCCCTTCACCAGCACACCGGCGTTCACATCGCGGGCGTAATCGACCAGGAGACCCATGCTCCACGAACCGATGACGATGTTGCCCTGCATGCCGTCGTCGGCGATCGACTTCTCCAGCAGGGAGAGCCGCTGCGCGATCGGCAGCATCGCCTCTTTGCCCGGGTTGTGCACGACCAGCACGTGCAGCTCGTCATAGAGAGCGGCCGCGCGCCTGATCACATCGAGGTGACCCAGCGTAGGCGGATCGAAGGAACCCGGGACGACGGCGATCCGGCTGCTCATGGTTCCAGCCTAGGGCACGTCGGTTCCGCGTCAGTTCTTCGCCAGCGCCGCGCGATCCTCATCGCTCACACGTCGTGCGATCGCCTCGCGAAGGCCCGGGTGATCGGCCATGTCGGGGTCGGCGGACAGGATGCCCTCGGCCAGCTCACGCGCCCGGGCGATGAGACCGGCGTCCTTCACGACGCGGAGGAGCTTGAGGGAAGAGCGGACGCCCGCCTGCGCCGCGCCGAGCACATCACCCTCACCGCGCAGCTCCAGATCGACCTCGGCGAGGGCGAAACCGTCGAGAGTCGCGGCGACAG
>NZ_JAGYWT010000216.1:0-4058 GCF_019279095.1 Microbacterium sp. BF1
CCACGCCGTACGCTGCTGCTGCTCTGCTGCTGCTGCTCGCCGGCCTGGTCGTGATCGCGGCCGGGCGTCGCCGCGGCCAGCACACCTCCTGATCCTCTCTTCCGAGATCCGCACACCGAAAGGCGAAAGCATGCATCACGACAGCACCGACCAGGCACCGCACACCCGCGCCGGAGCGCAGCATGTCGGCGGTCGCCGGATGCTCGGAGCCGGTCTCGCGGTGCTGCTCGGTGTCGCGGGGCTTAGCGCGTGCACGTCGGACGCCCAGCCGAAGCCGACGCCCACGACGACCTCCACCGCCCAGGCGGGGATCACTGAGATCACCGATGCGCCGGGTTCCGGTGCAGGCCTCGTGGGCGCGCTCGCTGACACGCAGGTGGAGACCTGCGAACTAGCCGACGGCGCTTGGAATGTCGCGGGCACCGTAACGAACTCCAGCGAGGCCAGCGCCTCCTACCGGATCTACGTCTCACTGCTCACCGAGGGCGGCGACACCCGCTCGCTCACCCAGGTGAACGTCGATCCGATCGACGCCGGCACAGAGACCGAATGGTCGACCACCGTGGCGGTGAACGAGAAGGATCTCTCCTGTGTGCTGCGGGTGGAGCGCTACGCCGCGGAGGCACCTGTCGAGGGTGAACCCGAGGGGTGAGCACAGGTTCGCAATCGCTCAACCGACGCTTAGATCCACGCCCGGCGGCTTGACAGTCGGCGCCGCTGGACGAGCTGGCGGAAGTCCTATAGTCACGGGGACTAACCACGGGCGCTTGGGAGACGAGTGTAGGGGCTCGCCTCCCAAGCTAGGGAGTTATATCCGCTCCGGGGTGCGGCGACCGACCTCGAGGGAAGGCCAGCCCCGCCCGAGAATATTATCGAACTTTCCGGCAGGTGCCGCAGAAACGGACGTCGACTGTCGTATGTGGTGAGCTTCAGGTGCCGCGGATTAGGTCGAGCACTTCTCGGGCAGTGTGTTCGGATGGGAGTGCGATGGTGATGTGGTCGCCTTGCAGAGCTTCCATCACTACGGTCGAGCCTATTATTTCGCCGCCGGCTTTGAAAAGTAGACGCGACTCACCTCTGGCCTGAGCTGCTTGGCCAGTGAGGTCATGAAGGACCGCGGCTCCCTCCGCGGTGAGAGTGATGTCAACGGCCTCCTGTTCCTGGCCTTCGCTTGCCGCGGCGTTAGCGACGGGAGCGTCTTCGAAAGTTGCGGGGCGCATCACATAGTCATCACCGATAAGGATGCACTGCGGATCGGACCCCTCGGTGCACGTCTCGGAGATAGCCAGTTCTAGGAAGCCTTTGGGGGTTGCCGTTGGAGTGGTTCCGGGAACGGCCGTGGTGGCGCACCCGGAGAGAGCCAGCGCAAGGATGCTGACTAGAGCGCGCCGGCGCCTGCGAAATGTCATCGGTCTCCTTTGACTAGGACGGGCAGACCCAAAGTCGGGCCGGCGTCCGCCTCCACGTTAGACAACGGGCTTGGAGCAGGTCACCGAACCGCCACAAACGATCGTTTTCGGCGGGCGTCCTCTTAGCTCGGTGAAATTTTTGCCAGCGGCTTCTGGGCACCCGCTTTCTCCGCCGCCAGATGCATCGTTCCCATGCGTGTGGAGTTTGACGCTTTGTGGCGGCGTTCTGTGATCGCACGGTGTCGCAGACAGGGCACAGTGTTGGCCTGCCCGATGTCTTCACGCGGCGGCGGGGCGCGCTGCCCGGGGTGGACCAAGACGATCCTCGTCCGCAACATCCTTACGGAGCGGTGACACAAGTAGACGTCAGTTGGCGTGCTCGTCCGGCGCGCTGTCCTCGGGCTGGACGGTCCATGCGGGAGGCTCGTCCTTACCGGTCGCTTCGTCTTGTTCTGCCTTGTCGCTGGTTCCCTGGGTGATGCCAGGTGCGTGGTGCACCGGGGCATAAATCGCGTAGAGGCGCAGCGGTTCGTCGCCAGTGTTGATCACGTCATGCCAGGTGCCGGCGGGGACCTGGACAGACCACCCATCCGAGACGTTTTGCTCGAAGTCGAGCCGGTCCTTGGCCGGGCCCATGACGGCCCTGCCCTGTCCGGCATCGAGGCGCAGGAACTGATCGGTGTTCTGGTGGACCTCCAGGCCGATGGACTCCCCGACCGGGATAGACATCAGCGTGACCTGCAAATACTTCCCGGTCCACGCCACGCTGCGGTAGTTCTCGTTCCGCCGGGTGGCCTCTTCGATGTCGAACGCGTTCGGGCGGGGCCCGATGTCGTTGATGGTCATTGTGTTCTCCTTTTGTGCTCGGACTTCGAGTCCAAGTCAGCATCATCTTTCGGGGGGAGTCAAGGGTGGGTGGGTTTCGGCTCGCCGACCTCGACACGCAGCGGCATCCGTTCCATGTCGCGATCGAGAACTGGCAGCACGACATGAACATCGGGTCGATCGTGCGCAGCGCCAACGCCTTCCTCGCCGACACCGTGCACATCATCGGTCGCCGTCGATGGAATAAGCGGGGGGCCATGGTCACCGACCGCTACCAGCACGTCGTGCACCACGAAGACGTCGAGACGTTCGCCGCCTGGGCCGCCTCCGAAGCGCTCCCGATCATCGCAGTCGACAACGTCGAGGGTGCGGTGCCGGTCGACAGAGCCGACCTGCCGCAGCGCTGCGTGCTGCTGTTCGGTCAGGAGGGACCGGGGCTCTCGCACGAGGCGCTCGCCGCTGCCTCCGCGCACATCGAGATCACCCAGTACGGCTCGACCCGTTCGATCAACGCCAGCGCGGCAGCCGCCGTGATCATGTACGAGTGGTGCCGGAGATACGCGGGCTGAGCCCGCGCCGAGACCCTCTCGACAGGGGGTGACCGCGGGCGTAGCGTGAGTGCCGATCGAGGAGGCCGACATGGCAGGCGTCGCACCCATCCGTCCGTATCTCTGGTTCGTCGACAGTGCGCAGGAGGCGATGGACTATTACGTCTCGGTGTTCCCGAACTCGTCGATCGACAGCGTGACCCTCTACCCCGACGAGAACCTCAGCGAGCATTTCGAAGGGATGACCGGGAAGGTCATCAACGGCGAGTTCACCCTGAACGGCACGAGGTTCGGCTGCATCGACGGCGGGCCGAAGTTCGCCTTCAACGAGGCGATCTCGTTCGTGATCGAGTGCGCGAACCAGGCGGAGATCGACCACTACTGGCAGGCGCTGTCCGCGGTCCCCGAATCGGAGGCGTGCGGTTGGTGCAAGGACCGGTTCGGCGTGAGCTGGCAGGTCATCCCCACCGGGCTCGACCTTCTGCAGCAGCGGCCGGAGCAGATCCAGGCACTGATGCACATGAAGAAGATCGTGATCGCGGAGCTCGAGATCGCCTGACCGGTCGGCGTCGGTCGTCCCGGTCGGCGCCGGTCACCCGCGGTCGATGCCGAACAGGTGACGGTAGATCGCGTTGACGTCGCGATCCAGGTGATCGATTCGCCCGTGCACCGCTCCGATCTCGGTCCGCACATTCGCGAACTCGCTCCGCATCTCGGTCCGCCCGCTCGCGAACTCGCTCCGCATCTCGGTCCGCACGCTCGCGAACCCGTTCTGCATCGTGCGAAGGAACATCGTCGAGATCAGCGTGATGGTGCCGAACATCCCCGCGGCGAAGACGCCGATCAGTGTCCATACCTGTGGTTCCGTATGAGACCACTCGCCGTCAGGCCGCGGCGGCAAGCCAGCGCCCCGATCGCACGCGCCACCCCAGGGTGACGAGCCGTGCGAGAAGGTAGACGCCGAAGAAGGCGAGCGCGAGCCAGACGAGACCGGCGGTGCCGTCGACCCCGGTCGCGGCCACGATCCAGAGCGCGGGCAGGAACGGCACCAGGTTGAGGCCACCAGCGATCGCGAGGTATCGGGCGTCGTTCGCCCCCATGAGCACCCCGTCGAGCACGAAGACGACACCGGCGATCGGCTGGGCGACTGCGCCCCGACCTGTGGATGCCGGCGTTCTTCGCCATGCCACGGATGCTGCGCGAGCTTTCCATCGACCCCGACTCGGGCATGCTCGGCTACCACCTGCTCTTCGGCGCGGGCGGACCCTACGTCGTG
>NZ_JAGYWT010000217.1:0-4056 GCF_019279095.1 Microbacterium sp. BF1
GGCATCGGCTGGCTGCTGACGCTTCCCGCCGCCGGTGGAGTGGGAGCGCTCGCTGCGCTGCTCGTGGTCTGGCTGGGCAACTGGGGCGTCGCGATCGACGCCGTGATCGCGGTCCTGATCATCCTCGGTCTGTACATGCGCTCGCGTCGCAACGCCGTCACGCCCGCCAACGCGATGAGTGATGTCGCCGAGTCCGGCATGGCCATCGAGCTTCCCGACACGCCCCCGCCGACGCGTCGTCAACAGCGCATCGAGCAGGCCAAGGCTGAGGCCAGGGCCCGTGCCGAGGCCAGGGAGAAGGCGAAGGCGCAGGCGAAGAAGGATGCCGCGGCCAAGGCCAAGAAGAAGGCGGAGGCCAAGGCGGGCGCCGGTGCGTCCAAGTCTGCGGCATCGAAGAAGAAGGCAGATGCCGATCGGAACGGGGAGTCCGCATGAACGTCGTGATCGACTGGTTCGCGTTCCTCCAGGTTTTCGCGGCAGCCCTCATCGGCGCCGCGGCCATCGTCACGTTCTACGCGCTGGGTCTGCGTCTGCTCGTGCGCAGCGGTCGGGCTCCGGTGGTGAGCCCGGCGGAGTTCACGGACGCCATCACGGTGATCACCGAGAAGGAGCTCAAGCGCGCCGAGAAGCAGGCGGCGAAGGCCGCGCGCAAGAGTCCGTTGACCGCGGGGCAGAAGTCGCTGGCCCTCGTCGGGGCCTACGGCTGCTTCGCGCTCTGCGCCGCCGCAGTGGTGAGCGGCATCCTGCTCCTCGTCATCGGTCACTGACGACGGCGGAACGGGGCCCGGTGCGGGGGCCGGTGCGGCCATAGGCTGATGTCATGTCCGCAGGAACCGGCACTCCCTACGTCTTCGGCAGGCACGAGCCCGCGTCGCACGTGCTCATCCACGTCAGCGACCCGCATTTCCTCGCCGGGGGAGTGCGGCTGGGCGGACGCTACGACGTCGAGGAGAACTTCGCCCGCACGTTGGAGGCGATCCGCACCGTGCATCCGCACCCCACGGCCATCGTCGTCACGGGGGACTTGGCCGACCTGGGGGAGCCCGACGCCTATCGTCGCCTTCGGGCCGCGGTCGAGCCGGTGGCCGAGGCGCTGCGGGCCCCGGTCATCTGGGTGGCAGGCAACCATGATGAGCGGCCGGCTCTGCGAGAGGGCCTGCTGGATCTGACGCCGACCGAGGAGCCGGTGACCGGTGTCTGGAACCTCGACGGCCTCCGACTCATCGCGCTGGACACCAGTGTCCCGGGGTGGCATTACGGAGATCTCGATGACGGTCAGCTCGCCTGGCTGGCGGAGGTGCTCGCCGAGCCCGCCCCGCACGGGACGCTGCTGGCGATGCACCATCCGCCGATCCCGAGCCATCTGCCGCTGTTCGACATCCTGGAGCTGCGGCATCAAGACGAGCTCGCAGACATCGTGCGGGGGAGCGATGTGCGCGGCATCCTCGCCGGGCATCTGCACTATTCCTCTCACGGCCTTTTCGCCGGGGTTCCCGTGAGCGTCGCCTCGGCGACGTGCTACACGATGAACGTCGCGTGTCCGTCGGCCGAGGTCAACGGCATGGACGCCGCGCAGGCCTTCCAGATCGTCCACGTCTACCCCGACACGATCACGCACACCGTGGTCCCGGTGACCGAGGCCCCGACCGGCGACTACTTCTCCGAGGCCTGGCTGGAGCGCATGGCGAAGCTCAGCCCGGAAGGGCGACTCGAGGCCTTCTCCCGCAAACCCGGACGCTGAGCGGCGTAGACTGGGGGCATCCCCCACCCTTCTCACCCGCCACGACCCACGAGGATGTGACATGGCTTCTGCCGCGCCTACCCCGACCCGCACCGAGACCGATTCGCTCGGGAGCATGGAGATTCCCGTCGACGCGTACTGGGGGATCCACACCGCCCGCGCCGACGCGAACTTCCCGATCACGAAGCGACCCATCTCGGTGTATCCCGACCTGGTGGTCGGCCTCGCGATGGTCAAGCAGGCCAGCGCCCGCGCGAACCGCGAGATCGGAGTGCTCGACCCCGAGCGCGCTGACCTGATCGATCGTGCCGCGCAGCGAGTGATCGACGGCGAGTTCCACGAGCAGTTCACGGTCGGTGTCATCCAGGGCGGCGCCGGCACCTCGACCAACATGAACGCGAACGAGGTCATCACCAACATCGCGCTCGAGATGGCCGGCCGCGAGAAGGGCGACTACGCCTTCCTGTCGCCGATCGATCACACCAACCGCAGCCAGTCCACCAACGACGTGTACCCGACGGCAGTGAAGATCGGCCTCTCGCTGACGCTGCGCTCGTTGCTCGAAGAGCTCGACCTGCTGCGGCTGTCGTTCCTGGGCAAGTCGCGCGAGTTCCACGACGTTCTGAAGGTCGGGCGCACCCAGCTGCAGGACGCCGTGCCCATGACGCTGGGCCAGGAGTTCAACGGCTTCGCCACGACGCTCGGCTACGACCACACGCGCCTCACCGAGAACGCCTCGCTGATGTTCGAGATCAACATGGGCGCCACGGCTATCGGCACCGGCATCACGACCCACCCCGGTTACGCGCCCGCTGTGCTCAAGCACCTGCGTGAGATCACCGAACTCGACCTGCGCACCGCCGGCGACCTCGTCGAGGCCACCAGCGACACCGGATCGTTCATGTCGTTCTCCTCGACGCTCAAGCGCAACGCGATGAAGCTGTCGAAGATCTGCAACGACCTCCGGCTGCTCTCGTCGGGCCCCCAGGCGGGCTTCGGCGAGATCAACCTCCCCGCCATGCAGGCGGGCTCCAGCATCATGCCCGGCAAGGTCAACCCGGTCATCCCCGAGGTCGTGAACCAGGTGGCGTTCGCCGTGGCCGGGGCCGACATGACGGTGACGATGGCGGCGGAAGCCGGGCAGCTGCAGCTGAACGCCTTCGAGCCGGTGATCGCGCACTCGATCTTCCAGTCGATCACCTGGATGCGTCAGGCCATGTGGACCCTGCGCGTGAACTGCGTCGACGGCATCACCGCCAACCGCGACCGCCTGGGGGCGATGGTGGGAGCCTCGGTCGGTGTCATCACCGCACTGACGCCCTTCATCGGCTACGCAGCAGCGGCAGCCCTGGCGAAGACCGCGCTGTTGACCAACCGCAGTGTCGCCGATCTGGTGGTGGAAGCCGGTCTGATGTCCCGCGAAGAGGTCGTCAAGCAGCTCTCGCCCGCACGCCTGTCCGGGCTCGAGACCATCACGGCGGCGATCCCGGTGATCGCGTCGGAGGACCTGATCGAGATCTGATCACGCGGATACGAAGAGAGGGACGGATGCTCCGGCATCCGTCCCTCTCTTCGTGCCGGTGAGGTCAGTCGGTGATCCGGCAGTGGGTGGTGAGCTCACCGATGCCGTCGATGCCGACCGTGACGGTGGAGTGGTCGCGGAGGAAGATCTGCGGGTCGCGCGAGTAGCCGGCACCTCCGGGGCTGCCGGTCGAGATGAGCGTGCCGGGGAGCAGAGTGAGCGACTGCGAGAGGTGCGTGATCAGCTTCGCCACCGAGCGCACCATCTGGTCGGTGCTCGCATCCTGCACGGTGTGACCGTCGACGACGGTCCAGATGTGGAGGTCCTGCGGGTCGGCGATCTCGTCCGCGGTCACGGCGAAGGGTCCGGTCGGGGTGAATCCGTCGAACGACTTGCAGCGGGACCACTGCGCCTCGGAGAACTGGATGTTCCTCGCGGTGATGTCGTTGACCACCGTGTATCCCCAGACGTGCGACAGTGCGTCGGCTTCGGCGGCGTCCTTCGCGGGCGAGCCGATGAGCACGCCGAGCTCGGCCTCGTAGTCGACGGCTTCGCTGAGAGCGCGCGGCCACGACGTGGTCTGCTCGTGTCCGGTGAGCGAGTTCGGCCAGAGCGTGAACACCGTGGGTGCGGCATCCGTCTTCAGGCCCAGCTCGCTGGAATGCGCGGCGTAGTTGAGGCCGACGGCCAGCACTCGTTCTGAGCGAGCACCACGTCAACATCCTCTCGGCGACGGTCACGACCACCGATGAGCGCCTGGCATTGAGTCGTTTCGTGTTCGAGATGGGTGACG
>NZ_JAGYWT010000218.1:0-4028 GCF_019279095.1 Microbacterium sp. BF1
GTCTACACGTTCGGCCCCGCCCCGGAGCGCCCCGACATGACGTCGGCGATCCACTACGTCGCCGACCCCTCCCCCGAACGGCTGAGGGAGCTGTACCAGTCCAGCCGTGTGTACATGTGCGGCAGCGATGAGGAGGGATGGCACCTGCCTCCGGCCGAGGCCACCCTGTCCGGAGCCGCCGTCGTGTCGACCGACATCGGAGGCGTCCGCGCATCGATGGAGGGCGACGCCCTCTATGCGCCTCGTGGTGATGTCGATGCCCTCGCCTCCCAGGTCATCTCGGCGCTGGACGACGAGTCCGGTTCCCAGACGCGCACCGACCGTGCGCGTGCGAGGCTCCTCGCGACGACATACGCGGGCAATGCCACGCGCCTGCGCGGCATTCTCGGGGTCTGAGCGCAGGCCCGATCCTCGGCGCTCTGCCCGCCGACGGTAGGCTGGTGGTGATGCCCGGAGACAACGAACCTGCGCGCGGCCCTCATCTGGCGACCGCGTCGGTGTGCATGGCGACGTACAACGGTGAGAAGTACCTCACCGCCCAGATCGACTCGATCCTCGAGCAGCTGCACGCGGACGACGAGCTGATCATCGTCGACGACGCCAGCACGGACGGAACACCCGAGCTCCTATGATTCCCGCCTACGGGTTCACCGCGGACGAGCTGCATGAGGTGGGCGCAGCCATCCGCTCAGGGCTGGCTCAGGCGCAGGAGGCATCCGCATGACCTCGGACTTCGCTGGTCGAGTTCCCACCCTGTGGCACGGAGAAGGGATCGCCCGGCAGATGATGGAGCGCCTCACGGCGGGCCGCGAGACTCTCGTGGTGGCTGACGCGGCTGTCGCGGCCCCCTTCCTGGAGGGCCACTCGGCGAGAACGATGACGATCGACGCACCCGCGGTGAACGTGGCAGCCGTCGTCACGATGGCGCAGGAGATCGTCCACCGGTCGCCGAGCGTCATCGTGGCCGTCGGCGGAGGAACCGTGCTCGACGCCAGCAAGATCGCCGCACTGGCGCTCGCCCGCGGGCGCGTGTTCGACTACGCGATCGGGCATGCGTCGAGGTCGGCGCTCACGTTCCTGCCCGACGCCCTGCCGGCTGTGGACATCATCGCCGTGCCGACGACGCTGGGCACGTCGTCCGAGACGAACAGCGTCGGCATCCTCACGACCGACCGCGGTCACCGACTCATCGTGGGGCACGCCCTGAGACCACGGCACGCGATCATCGATCCCTGCAACCTCACCTCCCTCACGCCCGAAGCCGTGAGGGAGGGAGCGCTGGAGGCGTTCCTCCGTCTGGCGGGCGCCTCGACGAGCACGCGGAGAAGCGCCAGAGGGAACCGCGACGCCGTCGCCCTCGGCCGAGCGCTCATCGACGCGGCGACCCGCGACCCCGACTCGGCGGCGGGAAGGCTCCGCATCGCGCGACTGAGTGCCGCGACCCAGCGCAGCGCCGCGCTCAGAGGGTGGGATCCCTACAGTGCCCGTCATTGGTATGTGGCGAACGAAGTGGCCTTTCTGCTGCAGGTCCGCAAGATCGTCGCCACGGCGGCGGTCATCGCCGCGGTCTGGCGACGAATCTGCTCGGGAGACACGCGCTGGGGCGATCGGAGGAGCCTGGAGAGGTTCTGGGCGCGGGCGTCGATCGGAACGACATTGCCCGTCGAACCGCCCGCCGGGATCGCTGCGCTCCTCGACCGCTGGGGGATTCCGCGTCCGCCCGAGCCGAGCGCTCATGACGTGGACCGCATCTCCGCCGCCACCGAAGCGGCATGGGGAAATCGCCAGCCGATGCTCCCCGGTCTCATCGCGGGCGACTTCCGTGATCTGCTCCGCGAATCGTGCTGGAGCCCTGAGCCGGTCGGCGCAGATCGCCGACCATCGACCGTGCTTTCGAAGGAGGTGAATTAGATGGGCAGAAATGAGGAGACGAGTATCCGGTTCCAGGAACTGGAAACGATGGAGGCCCCCAGCTGGGAGAGCTTCTATCAGGGCGCGATAGGTGCGCTGGTTCTCATCGGGATCGGCGCAGCCGCCGCGACGTGACCTCTGGTGGCGGAACACGAGAAGCGGAAGGGAGGTAAGGATGCACACCGCAATGCCGACTCTCGAGTTCACGGAACTCGAGGCCATGGAGGCCCTGAACGACACCGATGACTACATCCGCGGATTCGCCGTGGGCGTGATCATCGGAATTCTCGCCTTGACCTAAGCCCAGCATTCGAAAGCTCGACAAAGGAGGTTCGCCTTGCAGACGGAATCGCTGGAATTCACAGAACTCGAACACATCGACGCACCGCTCGAATGGTGGGAGCACGCCAGCTACATCATCGCCATCATCGGCGGAGCGGCAGCGATCGCAACCTGACCGCGGGGTGCGGGCGTATCTCGCACGCCCGCACCCCCTGTTCCCCGGAGAGGCGATGTGCGAATGTCAGACCTGATCACCGAAGCGCTGTCAGCGCGACTCGAGGCGGTCGGCGCGGTGCCCACGGCACAAGACCTGTACGCCGGAGTCGGCACCGACTTCTACGAGCGGCTCGTCGGCGCGGACCGTGCCGAGATCCGCGAAGTGCTCGCGCTCGCGAGAGACTCCGCGGGGCCGATCCTCGACGTCGCGGCGGGGAGCGGGAGGCTGACGATCCCGCTGGTGAGATCGGGCAAGACGGTGACCGCGATGGATCTCTCCGACGACATGCTCTCCCACCTACGACGGGCGCTGCCGGACCACGCCTCGCTCGACTGCGTCGTCGCGGACATGCGCGACTTCTCCCTGGGGCGTCACTACGACCTGATCGTCATCGGGGCGACCTCCATCACGCTGCTCGATCGTGCGGGAAGGTCCGGCCTCTACGCGAGCGTGCGACGGCATCTCGCCGATGGAGGTGTCTTCGCCTTCACCGTCGCCGGCGGCGACGCTGCCGAGAGCCTCGCGGTTCCCCGAGACCACGAGATCGGTGTGCCCGGACCCGAGGGAGAGGAGACCTACCTCTTCTCACAGCAGCTGGACCATGACGGCGGGGCGCGTGTGGTCAATTGGGTTCGCGCCTCCGAGCTCGTGGCCGGCGCGGAGGTGACCGTCCTCACGAGCCGCCTGCAGGTGCTCAGCCAGGAGATGCTCTCTCGAGAGGTCGTGGAGGCCGGTTTCGCCCCGCCCGCCGTCTCGCCCGTGCGCACGAGTCACGGAGTGGAGATCCTCCTCCTCACGACTTCGCTCGCGGAACCCAGGAGAGAGGCACCTGGCGATGCCTCCGACTAGTTTCCTGCGTCGAAGAGCGCCGCAGACCGCAACGGCGCTCACCCCCGACGCGCGTCCGCTCCTGGCCGCCGGCGTCGCCTTCGAGAAGGGGATCGACGAAGCGGCATGGATCGTGATGCTGCACGGCGTGCCTTCGTCGCGGGTCTCGGGCGCGGTCGTCGACATGCTGACGGCGCTGGACGGCGAGACCCCGCTTCACGTTCTGCACATGCGCTTCGCCCCCGCCGAGTCGTGGGAGAACTTTCTCGGTCTGGTGCTTCGCTTCCGCGCGAGCGGACTCCTCGACGGAGCCACGAAGCTGCCACCTGGCCGCTGGGACTATCGGCCCCCGTTCACCCTGCAGATCGCGACGCTTCGAGCGCCTGCCCTGTTCGGCCGCGTGGACCATCTGGTCGTTCCGCTCTCGGGCAGGGCGGTCCGTGCCACCGTCGCCGTGCTGCTCGGCCTCGGACTCGTGGCGGCGATCCTGCAGGTGGGAGAGCTGCGCAGCGCGCTCACCTCGCCGATACCGTTGTCCGGCCTCGTGATCCTCGTCGCCGTGCTCTCGCTCCTGACCCTGCTCCACGAGGGCGCGCACGGCCTCACGCTCACGAGGTTCGGGGGAAGACCCCGCAGGGCCGGCTTCATGATCTTCTATCTCATCGGGAGCAGCTTCTTCAGCTCGGCGAGCGTGCCGCCGGCGATGATGCGGCCCTCGTGCAGGATCGCGATGCGGTCGGCCAGATGTTCGGCCTCGTCGAGGTACTGCGTGGTCAGCAGCACGGTCGTG
>NZ_JAGYWT010000219.1:0-4015 GCF_019279095.1 Microbacterium sp. BF1
CGCGCGGCGCCGAGCTGCGCGAGCATGCGTCCGACAGCGCCGTTCGCCGCGTTCTGCACGATCCAGTCGCCCTCGTTGACGTCGAGGAACTGCAGCAGGCTGATCGTGCTGAACGGCATCGAGACGAGCTGGGCCGCGCTCTCGTCGGAGAGGGAATCGGGCACGGGGATGAGTCCGGCGGCGTTCGCCACGATGTACTCGGCCCAGGCGCCGAAGGTGCCACCGGTCGCGACGCGCTGTCCGACCGCGAGGTGCTCGACGCCCTCACCGAGGGCGTCGACGATGCCCAGGGCCTCGGTGCCGGAGGCCGCAGGCAGCTCGGGCTTGAACCCATAGGTGCCGCGCACGGTCCACAGGTCGTGGTTGTGGATGGGGGAGAGGACGATGCGCAGGCGGACCTGCCCTGCTGCGGGCTCCGGAACGGGACGCTCCTCGACCGCGAGGACGTCTTCGGCTTCGCCGAATCGGGAATGGATGAGTGCACGCATGATGTGGTTTCCTTTCCTGCCGCTGATCAGTCGTCCGACACGGTGATCGTGACGTCGATGTTGCCGCGCGTCGCGTTCGAGTACGGGCAGACCTGGTGTGCGGCGTCGGCGAGTGCCTGGGCCTGATCGTGCGCGAGCTCGGGGATGACCACCTCGAGTTCGACCGCGAGGCCGAAGCCGCCGGCGCCGTTCGACCCGATCTGCACGCGCGCGCCGACCGAGCTGTGGTCGATCTTGATCTTCTGCGCCCGCGCGACGGACTGCAGAGCGGAGTGGAAGCATGCGGCATATCCGGCCGCGAAGAGCTGCTCGGGGTTGGCCCCGTCGCCGCTGCCGCCCATCTCCTTGGGGATGGCGAGATCGAACTCGACGCGACCGTCGTTCGTGGCGACGTGTCCGTTGCGGCCGGCGCCGGTGGCGAGGGCTTCTGCGGTGTAGAGGGCTTCCATTGAGGGGTTTCCTTCCGGGAGGGTGGTCATTCGCCGGCGCGCAGCGCGGTGGCGCCGGTGGCCGGTGTCGAGACACCGCTCTGCAGCAGAGCGGTGAGTTCGTGGAGTTCTTCGATGAGCCGGCGGCCGTGCGCGTCGTCGCGGATGCCGGAGAGCTGCGCGATCTGGGCAGGGATCTTCGCGAGGTCCCCGCGGAGCGCCTGGCCTGCGGAGGTGAGCTGCACCGTGACGACGCGCTCGTCCTGGGGGCTGCGCGTCTTCGCAACCAGGCCCGCCTGCTCGAGGCGGCGTACCAGGGGCGAGAGGGTCCCGGAGTCAAGTTGCATGGCGTCTCCGAGCGAACCGATCGTCTGATCGCCCTCGTGCCACAGGATGGCGAGGACCAGATACTGCGGATACGTCAGCCCCCAGGGGGCGAGCAGAGCCCGGTACGCCTGCGTGGTGGCGCGCGCAGCGGAGTAGAGGGAGAAGCACACCATCTCATCGGTCACGGGCATGAGTAAAGCTTTGCATGCGATTCAATTGTGCACAACTAGATTGAACGCGCGAGGATGCCCTTGAAGGTGCATCCGGCACAGCACTAGCTTTGGTGCCATGTCGCACCCCGTACGCTCGACGAGGCCGGGACCCACGGTGCGATTCCGGCCGCCGGCACCCCAACCAGGTGTCCTTCGACGCGATCGGGTGAGCGCGGTGATCTCGGAGGCCGTCGCCAGAGACCCGCTGACCGTGGTCAGTGCCCCCAGCGGATTCGGGAAGACGACCTCGGTGGCCGAGTGGGCGTCAGGGCTCGAACCCGTGGCGTGGCTCGGGCTCAACGCTTTCGACTCCGACCCGTCGCGGCTGACCCAGGGCGTGGTGAACGCGCTGAGCCGGGGCGCGGAGCGCTCGGGGCGTCTCCTGGACCTTGACCGGGATCTGGACGACCCGCACCGGGCATACCAGGAGACCTGCAGAGTTCTGGAGGATGCGGACGAGCGCGTGCACCTGATCGTCGACGATGCTCAGCGCGCAGGGGAGGACTGGCGTGCGGGACTTCTGGGGATGCTGGCCGAGCAGGCGCCGGACAGCCTGCGGATCGTGCTGGTGGGGACGACATTGCTCGAGGTGACCCTCTCCCGGCACCGCGTGACGCATCCGGATTCCTTCGTCGGCGCGGACACGCTCAGCTTCACGGAAGAGGAAGTGCGGCTGCTGCTCGACGGGGAGACGGACGGCCTCTCGGCGCAGACCATCTTCGAGGAGACCCAGGGGTGGCCGATCGCGGTCAGACTGATGATGATCGGCGGAGCGAGGCCCGACCAGCGCGCACAGAGCGCCGCCGGCTTCCTGGGCAACTACGTGCGGGAGCACGTGCTCGCGACGCTCCCTCCTGAGGTCGCCGACTTCGTTCTCAGGGGAGCGTCTGCAGCGAGCTGACACCTGCGCTCGCGGCCGCGGTGACCGGTCGCCCCGACGCGGCGGCCCTGCTCGAGACCTGCGTGCGCCTCGGATTGTTCCTCGACCGCTTCGAGGGCCCTCACGGGGTCGTGTACCGCTGGCATGCCTCCTTCGCCAGGCGATGCGCCGAGATCCTGGACATCGATGCCGAACGCGCCGCTGGATGCCACCGCCGCGCCGCTGCCGCGCTGCAGGCGACGGATCCGACGGCATCGATCACGCACTCCCTCCATGCGTCCGAGTTCCTCACCGCACGCGAGACCCTCCTTCACCATTGGCTCGGTCTGGTGGTGGGGGCGAGAGCCGACGAGGTCGAATGCACAGCGATGCTGATGCTGCGACGCACGCCCGATGACGCGCAGGTGCTGCTGGTGCGCGCGTGTGCGAGCGACGTGCTCGGCGATCATCGGGTGGCCCGTGCGCTGTTCCGGCGCGCGGAGGCGATGATCGGTCGATCGGGCGACGACGATGAGCCCGCGGTGCTGCAGATCGCCCGGCTCTTCATCGCCGACGAGCGTGCAGAGGTCGCGGAGGCGAGCGCGAAGGTGCAGCAGATGCTCCTCGACGCGGACTCGACGGATCTCGGCGACCGCGCGGCGCTGAACTATCTCCTCGGGTGGACCGAGATCCGGCATCGCGGCAACCCGATGGTCCCGCTCGAGTACTTCTCCGCCGCGGCCAGGGAGGCGCAGAGCCTGGGAGATCGAGAACTGGCGAAGCGCGCGCTGGGGCATCTCGCCTTCGGGCAGACCTGGGCCGGTCATCTCATCGAGGCCCGACCGTCGCTCATCGCCGTTCGTGGGGCGGAGGATGTCGGTCTTCCCTGGAGCACCTACGCCGGGGGCAGTGCTGCCGCGGCCGCGGGATACGTCTCGTACTGGTCGGGTGAGCTCGACGAAGCGGTCCGCGAGTTCGGAACCGTGATCGCCAACGGGGGCTCCGATCGTTCGTTCACGAATGTGGCGCGCATGATGATCGCCTACGCGGCGGCGGAATCGGGTGATGTCTCCGCCTGCCGTCGTGCGGCGATCGGCATCCAGGAGATCCCCCTGGAGGTCGTGCACGGCGTCTCCGGGCCGGCGTTCCGCGAATCGTCGGTCGCCCTGCTCGAAGAAGCCGTCGGCCGAACGGATCGAGCGATGCGGATCGCGCGCAAGTACATCCAGTGCCCGGACCTTCCCGTCGTCAACGTCGCCCTCGCCGGCGTGCTGCGCCGCGCCGGCGACTACGCCACCGCCCTGGAGATGCTGCGGGCTCCGCACGTCTTCGCAGAGGTGTCCTACGTGAAATCGGCGACTCTGCTAACGGCAGCCCTGCTTCGACGTCAGGCCGGACACCACGACCAGGCGCATGAGCTGTGCGAGGCGGGTGTAGCCGTCGCCTCGGGGGAGAACATCCGCCTTCTCTTCGGGCCCCGCGAGACGGCCGTGCGCAAACTGCTCGGCGAGCATGTGCACTTCGGCACGCAGTTCGAGGACTTCATCGGCAGGTGTCTGGCGAAGGGCTCGGCTCGGGTTCGGCCGTGTACGGCGCCGATGATGTCGAGGCGGCCGTCACCCGGCTGAGAGACCTCGCCAGAGCCGCTAGCCTGGAAGCGTGAAGACTTTCGACGAGCTGTTCGCCGAGCTCAGCGTCAAG
>NZ_JAGYWT010000022.1:0-11788 GCF_019279095.1 Microbacterium sp. BF1
CCATGCGTGACACCTCGGAGCCGCGCGAGTCGCGGCCGGGCTTCTCGGGAGGCCACGCAGGTCCGACCTCGATGAACTCCCGGCGGCAGGCGACGACCACTGCGACGACGAGGATCATCCATGCGAGCACGAACGGCACGGGGAAGCCCAGCTGCGCGAGCAGCAGGAGCACGGCCAGGGCGAGAACGCCGCCGATCCCCAGGATCAGCATCCGTCGCTTCATCGCCACCCCTCCTGGATGCCTCGGAGGCACTGGGAGGCGCGGGCTCGATCGCTCTCGTCGGCGTCATGACCGCCGAAGCGGACCTGCTCGTAGAGGGCAAGCAGGGTGACCACGTCGGCGGCGATTCCGGCGCGCCGACCGATGATGCGCACAGTGAACTCCGACGGGGTCTCATTGCGTCCTCGCCCGGCACCGGCGTCCGCCGCCGACTCCTCCAGGCCCACCCACGCTGCCACGATGCTGTCGCCGGGCACGGGGCGGTCGTCGATCGTCCGCAGGGCTTCCGCGATTCCTCGTCGGATCGTCGCCTTGTCCGGCTCGACATCCGTCACGGGCGCGGCCACGACCTGGATGGCGACCTGCGCCGCCTCTCGGCGCGCGAGCGGGCGGTCACCCCACAGCCCCACGAGGTAGCGGATCAGGAGCCGCATACCGAGATAGGCCATCGCGAGCACAGCGGCGACGACGACCGCGGCGAGGATGGTGCCGATGATCGCGAGCAGCGGCGAATCCTCCGGAGGCTCCAACGGCGGGGGTGCGGTCTCCGTCGGCGCGGTCAGCAGGACATCCTCGCCAGTGCGCCCCTCGGTGTCGTCCAGCCCCCCGCCGAACTGCGGAATCCCCTGCGTGGCCGCCGCGAACATGATCGTCGCGAAGAAACCTGTTATCGCGAGCAGCGGGAGCAGAAGCCTCGTTCGATGCCGTTCTTCACCGGCACGCTGCCCCTCCGGAACCGAGGGCTCGGAGCGCGACATGCCTCCACCCCTAGGGGGCTGCTCCCCCGCCACGGGCCCGACCGCGCCGTGAGACGACTCGTCAGACGAGGTCAGGGCGCCGACCGGCGAAAGGGCCGAGACCGTCCCGAAGGGCCGCGATCTCGTCGACGCCCATGCCCACCGCCGCCATGACCTGGTGCGGAACGTCGATCGCCCGGTCACGGAGGGCCGACCCCGCTGCGGTGAGTGTGATCTCCAGACGTCGTTCGTCCTCGCTGCTGCGCTGACGTGCGACCAGCCCCTCGGCTTCGAGCCGTTTCACCAGCGGCGATGCGGTCGCCGGCTCCATGGCGAGGTCGACTGCCAGATCGTTGAGCGTGCGCGGGGCCCTCTCCCACAGCGCCAGCATGACGAGGTACTGCGGATGCGTGAGGCCCAGCGGCTCGAGGATCGGGCGATACAGGGCGACGACGTTGCGCGCCGCTGTCACCAGGGCGAAGCAGAGCTGGTTCTCGAGCCGGAGCAGGTCGTCGGATGCCGTCACAAGGGAGACTATACATCTGCACTAATAGTTAGTACACTAACGAACATGGCAAAGGATTCCGATCGCCCACCCCTCCGCACTCGCATCCGCGACGCAGGAGGGTTGTACGCCTGGGTGAACACGAACCTCATCCGGTTCGCGGGTCCCGCATCCGTCGGTCCGTACGAGAAGACCCCGCCGCCCAGCGCTGCCGAACGCGCAGAGCGCGCCTGCCCGCTCTGCGGCGCTCCGATGACGAAGCACGAGATCGACCGCACCGGGCCCAAGACCCTGGTGCACTGCCCATAGCGTCAGTCCTGCTCCGGCGTCTCGACCGCCGAGCCCGTCGACTCGCGGGCGACATCGAGCCAGAATATGAGCTCCGTGTCGTCTTCGATGGCACCGGGCACCACGTCGATCCACCCCGAACCCATCGTGCGCGAACCCATCACCGCACGTGCGGCTCCGGGGTGCGTGAGCAGCGCCGCGCCGTTCTCGTCGTCGACGCGCACCAGGAGGACTCCACCGGGACGCGCTCCGACGAGGATGTGGCCGTCATCGAGGAACGCCCTGGTGCCGAACATGCGCCGCTCTTCGATCCAGGTGTCGGCCCCCAACAAGGCACGCACCCGGTCGGCCAGCTCGTTCCCCGCAGCGTCCATCGACCAGCCCCCGTCTACGCGTGTCCAGCGCGCTCCATGGCGCGGAGCTCCTTCTTGAGATCCTGCACCTCGTCACGCAGACGCCCGGCGAGTTCGAACTTCAGCTCGGCGGCCGCGGCGAGCATCTGGTCGGACAGGTCCTGGATCGTCGCCTCGAGCTGCTGCGCACCCTCGGCTGCGATACCCGTGCGCCGCAGGTTGGGCGTCGGCGATTTGCCCTTGCCCGTCGCGCGGCCTCGACCCGACAGCATCTCCGCCGTGTCTGCACCCTCACGGGCGAGCACCTCGGTGATGTCGGCGATGCGCTTGCGGAGCGGCTGCGGGTCGATGC
Source organism: Microbacterium sp. BF1 (assembly GCF_019279095.1). Classification (NCBI taxonomy): domain Bacteria; kingdom Bacillati; phylum Actinomycetota; class Actinomycetes; order Micrococcales; family Microbacteriaceae; genus Microbacterium; species Microbacterium sp. BF1. The sequence continues at coordinate 2,456 of NZ_JAGYWT010000022.1, forward strand.
CGTGCTCCTTGTTGTACGCGACCTGCTTCTCGCGTCGCCGGTCGGTCTCCTCGATGGCCTTCGTCATCGAGTCGGTCATCTTGTCGGCGTACATGTGCACCTCGCCGGACACGTTTCGAGCGGCACGACCGATGGTCTGGATGAGGGAGGTGCCCGAACGCAGGAAGCCCTCCTTGTCGGCGTCGAGGATCGCGACAAGGGACACCTCTGGCAGGTCGAGACCCTCACGCAGGAGGTTGATGCCCACGAGGACGTCGTACACCCCGGCGCGCAGCTCGCTGAGCAGCTCGACGCGACGCAGCGTGTCGACATCGGAATGCAGGTAGCGTACCCGCACCCCGTGCTCGCCGAGGAAGTCGGTGAGCTCTTCTGCCATCTTCTTCGTGAGAGTCGTGACGAGCACGCGCTCGTCACGCTCGACTCGCAGGCGGATCTCCTCAAGCAGATCGTCGATCTGCCCCTTCGACGGCTTCACCACGATCTCCGGATCGACAAGGCCCGTCGGGCGGATGATCTGCTCCACGATGCCGTCGGCGATCCCCATCTCGTACTTCCCGGGGGTGGCCGAGAGGTAGACCGTCTGCCCGATGCGGTTCTTGAACTCGTCCCATCGCAGCGGCCGGTTGTCCATCGCGCTCGGCAGGCGGAAGCCGTGGTCGACGAGCGTGCGCTTGCGAGAAGCATCGCCCTCGTACATGGCGCCGATCTGCGGCACGGTCACGTGCGACTCGTCGATCACCAGCAGGAAGTCATCCGGGAAGAAGTCGAGCAGGGTGTGCGGCGGCTCGCCGGGCGCACGTCCATCCATATGCCGCGAATAGTTCTCGATGCCGGAGCAGAAGCCCAGCTGCTGAAGCATCTCGAGGTCGAAGGTGGTGCGCATACGCAGACGCTGCGCCTCGAGGAGCTTGCCCTGCCGCTCGAACTCGGCCAGACGCTCTTCCAGCTCCGCCTCGATCGTGCCGATCGAACGCTGGATGACGTCGGTGCCGGCCACGTAATGCGAAGCCGGGAAGATCGGTACGGCGTCGAGCTTCTCGATCACCTCTCCGGTCAGCGGGTGGAGCGAGTACAGCGCCTCGATCTCGTCGCCGAACAGCTCGATGCGGATGGCGTGCTCTTCGTAGACGGGAATGATCTCGATGGTGTCGCCGCGCACACGGAAGTTGCCGCGCGAGAAGTCGACGTCGTTGCGGTTGTACTGCATCGCGATGAACTGCCGGATGAGCGCGTCACGGTCGTAGCGCTCCCCCACCTGCAGCGCGACCATGGCACGCAGGTACTCCTCCGGCGCCCCGAGCCCGTAGATGCACGACACTGTCGAGACGACGATGACGTCGCGGCGGCTCAGCAGGGAGTTCGTCGTGGAGTGGCGCAGTCGCTCGACCTCGGAGTTGATCGACGAGTCCTTCTCGATGAAGGTGTCGGTCTGGGGCACGTAGGCCTCGGGCTGGTAGTAGTCGTAGTACGACACGAAGTACTCGACCGCGTTGTTCGGCATGAGTTCGCGGAACTCGTTCGCGAGCTGAGCGGCCAGCGTCTTGTTGTGCGCGAGCACGAGCGTCGGGCGCTGGACCTGCTCGACCAGCCAGGCCGTCGTCGCGGATTTTCCGGTACCGGTCGCGCCGAGCAGGACGACGTCGGTCTCGCCCGCGTTGATGCGTGCCGCCAGGTCGGCGATGGCCTTGGGCTGGTCGCCTGCAGGCTCATACTCGCTGATGACCTCGAAGGGTCGGACACTGCGCGTGGGTTGCATACCTCCAGCGTATGCCGCCCCTCCGACATCGGGGCCGCTGCCCGATGACGAGATGTGCTCAGGCAGATGACTGGCCGCTCGACGCACGACGCAGTGCCGAGAAGGCCGCGAGAGCGGCGGCCGCGCACATCCCGACGATGACGGCGACGAACCACCCCCAGCTCGCGGCCCCGAACACGAGACCGAGCATCCAGCCGAACAGACTCGATCCCGCGTAGTAGGCGAAGTAGTAGAGGGACGAAGCCTGCGCCCTGCTGGCAGGACCGGCGGCGACAGGTGTCCACCCGGAGGCGATGGCATGGGCTCCGAAGAATCCTGCGGTGAAGAGCACGAGCCCCGGCAGCACGATCGCCACCATCGGCACCAGCAGCAGAACCGCACCCGCGGCCATCACACCGATCGAGGAAAGGAGTACGGGGAAGCGTCCGATCCGCGAGGCGAGCGCGCCGGCCCACGGAGAGGAGGCGGTGCCTGCCAGATAGGCCAGGAAGAGCAGCGGCACCAACCAGGCCGGCAGAGCGAACGGCTCGGCCGAGAGATGGAAGCCGAGGTAGTTGTACACCGCGACGAAGGCCCCCATGAGCAGGAAGCCCTGTGCATACAGCGCCCATTGCAGCGACGAGCGCAACGGCGCGCGGAGCTTCTCCAGGATGCCGGGATCGCGGTCCACCCGCAGGCGTCCGGGGACGAACCCTCTGGCGCGGGGCGTGAGCCAGAGGAACAGTGCAGCAGCCAGCGCGCACATCAGCGCGACGGAGAGGATTCCGGCACGCCATCCGCCCACTTCCCCGACGATCCCCGACGCGATGCGGCCGAGGAGTCCGCCTACTGTGGTTCCGGCGATGTAGCTCCCTGCGGCTGCGGCGGCGTGGCGTGCCTCGACCTCCTCGCTGAGGTAGGCCAGGGCCACAGCCGGCACGGCGCCCAGTGCCACTCCCTCCGCGAATCGGAGGGACAGCAGCGTGATGATCTCGCCGCTCAACGGCGCGGAGAGCCCCAGCACCGTCGCCGTGAGAACGCCCGTGGCCATCGCCGGCACCCGACCGATGCGATCGGCCACGACCGACCAGGGGATGACGGCCAGTGCCAGACCGAGGGTGGCCGCCGACACGCTCAGGGCCGCCGTGGCCGGGCTGACGGAGAGGTCGGACGAGATCTGCGGCAGGACGGCCTGGGCGGAGTACAGCTGCGCGAACGTCGCGATGCCTGCGAAGAAGAGGCCGACGATCAGACGCCGATACTCGCGCGAACCCGGCGCGTGACCGGAGAAGGTCACTGTTCGCTGATCCGCTCCCAGAGGGCGTCCGTCTGCTCGAGCGTGCGCTCCAGGGTGTCGGAGGTATCGATCACGACGTCGGCGATCGCGAGGCGGCGGTCATCGGAGACCTGGGCGTCGATCCGGTCCTGCGCCGCGTTCTCATCCATCCCGCGCAGGTCGACGAGCCGCTGCCGACGCACCTCTGCAGGCGCATGCGCGACCACGATGAGATCCCACGGGTCGTCCACTCGCGCCTCGACGAGAAGGGGCACGTCGTAGATGACGACGGCTTCCGCGTCGTCGGCGAGGGCGGCATCGAAACGTCGCTGCGATTCCTCGCGCACCGCAGGATGCACGATCGCGTTCAGCCGCGTGAGGAGGTCGGCATCGCCGAACACCTTCGCCCCCAGCGCGGCTCTGTCGAGGGAGCCGTCCGGTGCGATGACGGCAGTGCCGAAGGCCTCCGCGATCCGCTCGAGAACCGGTGAGCCTGGCGACTGCACGTCCCGAACGATCTGATCTGCATCGACGATGACGGCGCCGTGCTCTGCCAGGCGCCGGGCGATGGTCGACTTCCCGGAGGCGATGCCGCCGGTGAGGGCGATGAGGGGCATGCCGCCAGTCTAGGCGTCGTCGAGATCGTGTCTCATCGGGCGAGCAGCTGACGGCGCGAGCTGATCACGCCGGTGTCGAAGCCAGCCAGATGCAGTCCGCCGTGGAATCGCGCGTGCTCGATCTTGATGCAGCGGTCCATGACCACCGAGAGACCGGCACCCTCGGCGATCGCTGCCGCGTCCTCGTTCCACGATCCGAGCTGCAGCCACAGCGTCTGCGCCCCCACCTCGATGGCTTCCTGGGCGACGCCGGGAAGGTCGTCATGACGACGGAACACGTCGACGATGTCGGGCACCACTGGCAGGTCGCGCAAGGTCGCGTAGACGGGCTGTCCGAGGATCTCGGTCTCGCGCGGGTTCACCAGGTACACGTCGTAGGCCGTGCTGGAGAGCAGATACGTCGCCACGAAGTACGACGCGCGTGCGGGGTTGTTGGACGCTCCGACGATCGCGATCGACTTCGCGCGTCGCAGCAGTCCGAAGCGCTCCTGCTGGGTCGGCCCGATCCAGGTCCGCCCCGGCATCGTCGGCACCGCACCGGGGAGGGTGCAGGCCGCAGCATCATCCGTCACGGAGGGCAGCGCGCACGCATCGCCCGAGGTGGTCGCGCTCATCGGTTCGCTCCTGTCGCCGCGGTGAGGGCCTGATCGAGGTCCCAGACGATGTCCTCGGCATCTTCCAGTCCGACCGAGATGCGGATCAGGTCCGGACGCACACCCGCGGCGACGAGCTGCTCCTCGGTGAGCTGGCGGTGCGTCGTCGAGGCCGGGTGGATCACCAGGGTGCGGGCATCGCCGATGTTCGCGAGGTGCGAGGCGAGCTGCAGGTTCTCGATCAGGCTCTCCCCCGCCGCTCGACCCTCCGGCGACGCGACGCCGAAAGCGAAGACGGAACCGGGTCCGAGCGGCAGGTACTTGGCCGCGCGGTCATGATGCGGATGCCCTTCGAGCCCTGCCCAGGTCACGTACGCCACGCGCGGGTCGGAGGCGAGCCAATCGGCGACGATGCGAGCGTTCGCGAGGTGCGCGTCGATGCGCTGCGGAAGGGTCTCGATCCCCTGGAGCAGATTGAACGCCGACTGCGGACTGAGCGCGGGACCGATGTCACGCAGCTGTTCGGAGCGGAGCTTGGTGAGGAACCCGTACTCGCCGAAGTTGTCCCACCATTTGATGCCGCCGTACGAGTCGACGGGTTCGGTCATCTGCGGGAACTTGCCGTTGCCCCAGTCGAACGTGCCCTTCTCGATGACGACGCCGCCGAGCGTGGTGCCGTGCCCGCCGAGGAACTTCGTCACGGAATGGATGACGATGTCGGCGCCGTGTTCGAGAGGACGTGCGAGGTAGGGGGTCGCCAGCGTCGCATCGACCACGAGCGGCACACCCGCCGCGTGGGCGACGGCGGCGAGCCCCTCGATGTCGGCGATCTCACCCGACGGATTGCCGATCATCTCGACGTAGACGACCTTCGTCTCCGGGCGGATCGCGGCGGCGAAATCGGCCGGGTCCGTCGAGGCGACGAACGTGGTCTCCACGCCGAAGCGGCGCAGCGTGACGTCCAGCTGAGTGATCGTTCCGCCGTACAGCTGCGCAGCGGCGACGACGTGATCGCCCGCGCCGACCAGAGCGGCGAACGTGATGAATTCCGCGCTCATGCCCGAGGCCGTGGCGACGGCGCCGATGCCGCCTTCGAGCGACGCGAGGCGCTCCTCCAGAGCGGCGACCGTGGGGTTCCCGATCCGGGAGTAGATGTTGCCGTACTTCTGCAGGGCGAAGAGGTTGCCGGCGTCCGCCGCGTCGTCGAAGACGAACGACGTCGTCTGGTAGATCGGCACAGCCCTCGCCCCGGTCGAGGCGTCGGGGGTTCCACCGGCGTGAAGTGCTCTGGTGCGAAATCCGAAGCGATGTTCTTCCGTCATGATGTCCTCAGTTCAGCGGCGGCGAGCACGTCGGCGATCTCATCGACGGCCCAGGGGTTCTGCAGCGACGTGGTGTCTCCGAGCGGCTGGGCTTCGCGACCGGCCCGTCGATCCTGCTCGGCTTCCCACAACTGCGCCAGGAGTCGTCGCATGATCTTGCCCGACCGGGTCTTGGGCAGATCGGGGACGACCACGATGTGCTGGGGCTTTGCAACGGGACCGATCGACTGCGCGACCTGAGCGCGCAGGTCGGCCGGATTCACGTCGGCACGACCGGAAGGCGTCACGAAAGCCACGACGGCCTGACCGGTGACGGGGTCGGAGACCCCGGCGGAGCCCGCCTCGCCGACCGTGTCGTGTTCGACGAGAGCCGACTCGATCTCGATCGTGGAGAGCCGGTGCCCCGAGACGTTGACGACGTCGTCAAGGCGACCGAGGATCCAGATGTACCCGTCGGCGTCCCTGGTCGCGCCATCACCGGCGACGTAGAAGCCGCCGAAGCGTCCGTGACCGGAGAATGCCGACCAGTACGCGTCGCGATAGCGCACCGGATCGCCCCAGACGGTGCGGGCCATCCCGGGCCACGGGCGGCGGACGACGAGCGTCCCCGAGCGACCGGGTGCCACCTCGATCCCGTCGGCGTCGACCACCGCGGCGTCGATCCCCGGCAGCGGCACCGAGGCCGAACCGGGCTTGAGCCGCGTGACGCCCGGCAGCGGGGCGATCATCGCGGCGCCGGTCTCCGACTGCCACCACGTATCGATCACCGGCAGCTCGTCACGGCCGAAGTTCTGCCGGAACCAGATCCAGGCCTCGGGGTTGATGGCCTCGCCGACCGTTCCGAGCAGTCGAAGGGTCGACAGGTCGTGGCCGCCCGGCAGCTCGGCGCCGAACCACGTCATGAAGGTGCGGATCAGCGTGGGTGCCGTGTAATACACGGTGACCCCGTACCGTTCGATGATCTCGAGATGGCGCTCCCGATGCGGCGAATCCGGCGTCCCCTCGTAGATGACCTGGGTGAGCCCGTTCGAGAGCGGGCCGTAGATCTCGTAGGTGTGCGCGGTGACCCAGGCGAGGTCCGCCGTGCACCAGTGCACGTCGTCCGGCTTCGCGTCGAAGTGCGCCCAGTGCGCCCAGCTCGCCTGCGTGAGATACCCTCCCGAGGTGTGCACGAGCCCCTTCGGCTTCCCGGTGGTGCCGGAGGTGTAGATGATGAAGAGGGGATGCTCGGCGTCGAACGCCTGGGCCTCGTGGGTAGACGGCGCGGTGTCGACCACGTCGTGCCACCAGAGATCGCGCCCGTCGGTCCACGGCACGTCCTGACCGGTGCGCCGAAGCACGAGCACGTGCTCGAGGTCGGGAAGACCGGCCGCCGCGACGTCGGCCGTGGTCTTGACCACGGTGGCGACGCCGCGACGATACTGCCCGTCGCTCGTCACCAGCAGCTTCGCGCCGGTGTCTTCGAGGCGGAAGCGTACGGCCTCGGCCGAGAATCCGCCGAACACCAGCGAATGCACGGCACCGATCCGGGCGCAGGCGAGCGTGACGACGATCGTCTCCACGAGAACGGGGAGGTAGATCACGACGCGGTCGCCCGACTGGATGCCGAGCGCGACGAGGGCGTTGGCGGCGCGGGAGACCCGCTGCTGCAGGTCGGAATAGGTCACCGCGACGCGGTCGCCCTGCTCGCCCTCGAAGTGCAGGGCCACCCTGTCTCCGTGGCCGGCATCGACGTGTCGATCGACGCAGTTCGCGGCCACGTTGAGCCTGCCGCCGACGAACCAGCGTGCCGCAGGAACCGCGTCGCCGATCGGCGGCTCCCACTCATGGGCGGTATGCCACGGCTCCGACCAGTCGAGGCGGCGGGCAGCATCCTCCCAGAACGCGACGGGATCTGCTGCCGCGCGCGCATAGGCCTCCCCCGTGACGTTCGCATGCGGGAACTCGTTCGAGGGCTCGTAGACGCGTGTCTCGTGCAGCCGGGCCTCCGTCACGCTCACACCCATCGTCGGAGCAGGTACTTCTCCACCAGCACGAGGATGCCGTTGGTGAGGGTGCCCAGCAGTGCCAGCAGAACGATCGAGAGCAGGATGCGGTCGACCCGGCCGCTGTTCTGGGAATCGGTCAGCAGGAAGCCGAGGCCCATGGACGACGCGATGAGCTCGGCGGCGACGAGGAACAGCCACGCCTGGGCGAGCGCGAGGCGAAGGCCGGAGATGACGGAGGGCACGACGGCGGGCAGTTGCACGATGCGGAACAGCGACCATCCGCGCAGGCTGAACGATCGTCCGGCCTCGACGAGCTGCGGATCGACGTGACGCAGCGCCGAGGCGACCGTGGTGTAGACGGGGAAGAACGCCCCGATCACGATGAGCGTGACCTTGGACTCCTCGCCGATCTGCATCCAGAGGATCAGCAGCGGCACCCAGGCGAGCGAGGGCACCGCACGGACGGCGGCGAGCGTCGGGCTGAGCAACACGTCTCCCAGCCGCGACAGCCCCACCACGCCGGCCACGGCGAGCCCGATCACGGATCCGATCGCGAATCCGAGCAGCACGCGCTGCACGGAGATGGCGATGTGCGTCCAGAGCTGCCCGCTCTGCGCCAGCTCGACACCGGCCTGGAAGACAGAGGCGGGTGTGGGAAGACGGTACGACGGAATCGCTCCGTTCGTCGTCACGACCTGCCAGACGATCACGATGATCGCCGGCAGTACGAGCCCGGCGATGATCCGCGCCGCGGGTCGATCCCACGTGCGCCGAACGACGGGATCAGGGCGCCGGAGCTCTCCCCTGGCGAAGTCGAGGGCGTCTTGCGAGTCCGCAGGGACGATCACCCGCTGGTCGAGATCGCTCACTCGCCGTCGACCGCCTTCTTGGCGAACGTGTCGTTCACGAGAGACGACAGTGCCTTGTCGACGGATTCCTTGCCGCCCTGCACGTCGCCGGACTCCACGAGCACGGGAGCGATCTTCTCGAGCACGGCGACCTGGTCGTCTCCGGGGATCCCGCTCACGTCGAGATTCGAGCGCTCCTCGATCACGGTGGTGGCGACCCCGATGTCGATGCCGGCGACCTCGGCGAGAAGCGCCGCGGTCTTGTCGGGGTTCTCGAGCGCCCACTCACGGGCCCGCTCGTACGCGTCGACGACGGCCTGCGCCAGGTCGGGGTGGTTCGTGATGAACTCCTCGGTCGCATTGAGGAAGCCGTACGTGTTGAAGTCGACGTTGCGGTAGATGAGCTTGTCGCCGGACTCCGCCTCGGCCGCGGCCATGATCGGATCGAGACCCGACCACGGCGTCGACCGAACCACCGTCGAGAGCGGCACGGCCGTCGGCGTGCTGAAGGTTCTGCACCTCGACGTCGGACAGAGACAGACCGCCCTCTTCGAGCGCCTGCAGCAGGAAGAAGTAGGGGTCGGTGCCCTTGGTGGCTGCGACGGAGGCGCCCTTGAGGTCTTCGATCGAGGTGATGTCGCTGTCGGGTCCGACGACGATCGCCGCCCACTCCGGCTGCGAGAAGATGTCGATGACCTGGATCGGCGAGCCGTTCGCCCGGGCCAGGAGCGCAGCCGATCCCGCCGTCGATCCGACATCGACCGACCCGGAGCGCAGCAGCTCGTTGGCCTTGTTCGAGCCGGCGGACTGCACCCACTCGACGGTGATCTCGATACCGAGGCTCAGCGGGGTGACGTCGATGAGGAGAACGTCCTTGCGCTCACCCTTGAGGACACCGGCCTGGAGCGCGGCGCCGACGGCGACGACCTCATCCGGGTTGACGCCCTTGTTCGC
>NZ_JAGYWT010000220.1:0-4011 GCF_019279095.1 Microbacterium sp. BF1
CGTGCTCGAGTCGGGTCCGACGGACCAGCTCTGGGCGGCACCCGGGCATCCCTATACGCAGGCGCTCCTGGCCGCGATCCCTGAGCCGGACGGATCCGGGCGCATCCCGGTCGCGCCGACGACGGAGGAACGGATCGTCTGGTCGGAAGTGCCGCCGGTCCTGAACTGAGGTCGCTCGCAACCGATCCGCCCCGACCGGGACGATTCGTCAGCGCACGAGCCTCCACACCGCGTCGCTGCGCGCAGCGACGTTCACCGGACTCGGAGAGAGCCGATCACTCTCGGACCCCCGCGTCGACCAGCACCGCTCGGGCCGCGCGTTCTCCCGACGCCAGGGCTCCCTGGATCGATGCGGTGTCACGGTGATCGCCGGCGATGTACATCCGCGCGGCGAAGCGCGGCGAGCGGGCCGGCTCCAGGGGCGCCGGTTGGGTCGGGAGTGCGTCGGCGATGTCATCGCGACGAAGCAGCTCCCACGCGCTCAGGTCGGTGCCCCAGATCTCGCTCAGGTGGCGGCGCACCTCGCTCTCGGTGGAGGGATCGCCGCCGTGCGGAAGCAGACATGTCGCGGCGATGAGATGGCGTCCGGCCGGGGCATACGACGGGACCGTGTTCGTCATCACCACCGTGTTCACGATCGGACCTCGGCGCCGGCCGTCGACGGTGAGCAGTGCGGAGGAGGTCGGCGCTTCGGTGGCGGCGAACCACCAGGTCTGCAGGCCGTTCGTCGCCGGCGTGGAGAGTCCGGTGAGTTCGTCGACCGCCTCCGGCCCGACCGCGACGACGACCCGGGCCGCGTGGAGGGAGTCGCCGCCGGCCACCTCCACCTGCACGCCCTCACCGAGTGAGCGCACGTGTGCGACGGGGGAGCCGAGACGGAGTTCGGCTCCGGCTCTCCGTGCCTGTGCGGCAAGCTGCTCCGGCACCGCAGCGATCCCCTGAGCCGGCAGGCCGGGGCGCCCGAGCGCGAAGTACCGCACCAGCAGCCGCGCGAAGGCGTTCGATGTCACGCCGCGGTCCTCTGCCAGCACCCCTGCGAGGAACGGCTCGAGCACGGCGGTGCGGAGAGGGCCACGCAGACCCGCGGCATCCCACCCCTCACGTACCGTGACATCGTCCTGCGCGAGACGGGAGAGCGGACGTACCAGAGCCGGCGCCGCCCAGCGCGCGAGCGCGACGGCATCTGCTCCGTTCACCAATCCGCTGCGCAGCGTGGGGATGATCGAGAGTGGATGCCGCAGGGGATGCCGTAGCTCAGCCGTGCCGTGAGCGGTGCGTACCCGCACGCCGACCGGGAAGCTGCGCAGGGCGAGGGCATCCAGATCGATGCTGCGGCGCAGTGCCGGGTAGGCCGGATTCAGCACCTGGAAGCCACGATCCAGCCGGAACCCGTCGACGATGTCGGTGCGCTGGCGGCCCCCGACGGCATCCGAAGCCTCGAGCACCACGACCTCGAGTCCCTGTGACGCGAGCATCCCGCCGCAGCGGAGTCCTGCCAGCCCTGCCCCGATCACGATCACGTCAGGCATTCGCTCCGACCTCTCCTCTGCGGATCGCCGCCGCGCGTCCGCTGATCGCGGCCCGTTCCTCTTCGTCGAGCAGACGTGCATTGCGCACCTGCAGGGCCATCCGCGGATTCGCGGCGAGTGTCGTCTCGTTGCGCATCAGGAAATCCCAGTACAGCGTGGTGATCGGGCAGGCATCCGCTCCGATCCGCTTCTGGGGATCGAACGGGCACGCGCGACAGTGCGGACTCATTCTCGAGATGTAGGCACCGGAAGCGGCGTAGGGCTTGCTCCCCATCAGCCCGCCATCGGCGAACTGGCTCATCCCCATGGTGTTGGGCAGCTCCACCCACTCGACCGCGTCGACATAGACGGCCAAGTACCAGGCGTGCAGGTCGGTCGGCTCGACACCGAGGAGCAGGGCGTAGAGACCGGTCACCATCAGTCGTTGGATGTGGTGGGCGTAGCCGTTCTCCAGTGTGGTGCCGATCGCGTCGGCCAGGCACGCCATCGAGGTGTCACCCGTCCAGTACCACTCCGGCAGCGGTTCGTGTGCGTCGAGCGCATTGTGACGCGCATACTCGGGCATCTGGGTCCAGTAGATTCCGCGCACGTACTCGCGCCATCCGAGGATCTGACGGATGAACCCCTCCGTCGATGCCAGGGGGGCGTGTCCGGCGCGGTAAGCGGCCTCGGCTGCGGCGACCACTTCGCGCGGACGCAGGAGCTTCAGGTTCATGGCGGCGGACAGGTGGGCGTGCCACAACCAAGGTTCCCCCGGCCACATGGCGTCCTGTGCGTCACCGAACCACGGCAGGCGTTCGTCGATGAAGAGCGTCAGGGATTCGAGAGCCTGCGCGCGGCTGACCGGCCATGCGAACGTGTCGAGGCGACCGGGATGGTCGGCGAAGCGTGCCGCGACGAGCGTGAGGACGTCGCGGGTGATCTCGTCCGGGGCGAACACGGCTCTCGGTGGCACCATCCCCGGTCCCTGCGCAGGGAAGGCTTTTCGATTCTCGGCGTCGTAGTTCCACGCGCCGCCCTCGGGCTTCCCCTCCGGTGTCATGAGGATCCCGAAGCGTCGGCGCTGTTCGCGATAGAAGTACTCCATGCGGAGCGTGCTGCGCTCACCCACATGCGCCGCGAACTCGCGCAACGTGCAGAAGAAGTGGCGGTCTTCGCGGATCTCCAGAGGGATATCGGCCTGCGCGGCCACCGGTCGCAGCGACTCCAGCACCCGCCAGTCGCCGGGCGCCGTCATCAAGAGGGACGCCGGTTCCAGCCGCACGACATCGACGGTCAGCTGATCGGCGAGCGTGCCACGACCTTCCGGGTCGTCGAGCGCGGTGTAGTGGACCACACGCCCGGCGGCGCGCATCTCGGCCGCACTGTGGCGCATGGCGGACAGGAAAAGGGCGGTGCGCTGCTTGCTGCTCCAGACGTGTGTGGATTCCTCGGCGACCTCAGCCATCCACACCGCATCGAGGAGCGGATCGAACCCGTCGAATCCGCTCGCCTCGAGGTCGAGTTGGTCGCCGAGCACGACCACCAGATTGCGGACGGGCTGCATGGCACCAGCGTACGACCGTCACGCACGAGGGGCCGAGCGGGGAAGCACCGCCGACCCCCCCATGTGTTGACGTGCATCGCGTCCCGGGGTTCCGTTCGCGGCCTCACTGCTCTTCCGCTAGACTGTCAAGGTTGTCTGTCTCGCGGCGTCCATTCGGGATTCCAGAGACCGGCACGTGCACACACCCTCCTGCTCCCGGGAAAGTCCCGAGAGCCGTTCTAGTCCGAAGGAGGTGGGTAAGTGACGCACCAGTACGAACTCATGGTCATTCTGACCCCCGAGATCGACGAGCGCACGGTCGCCCCGACGCTCGACAAGTTCCTGAAGGTCATCACCAACGATGGTGGCTCGATTGACAAGGTCGACATCTGGGGCAAGCGCCGTCTGGCTTACGAGATCCAGAAGAAGACCGAGGGCATCTACGCCGTCGTCAACTTCACCGCTACCAGCGAGGCCACGCAGGAGCTCGACCGTCAGCTGAAGCTGAACGAGCAGATCATGCGTACCAAGGTCCTCCGCTCGGAAGAGGCTCAGGCGATGGTCGCTTCGGAGGCCAAGCGCTCCGAAGAGAAGGCTGCTCGCAAGGCCGCCAAGGCTGCGAAGGCCTAAGTCCCATGGCCGGCGAAACCGTCATCACCGTGGTGGGAAACCTCACGGCCGACCCCGAGCTGCGCTACACGCAGAACGGGCTGCCGGTGGCGAACTTCACCATCGCATCGACGCCTCGGAACTTCGACCGTGCCGCGAATGAGTGGAAGGACGGCGACGCGCTGTTCCTCCGCGCATCCGTCTGGCGCGAGTTCGCCGAGCACGTGGCGGGTTCGCTGACGAAGGGCATGCGCGTCATCGCGCAGGGCCGTCTGCGTCAGCGCTCCTACCAGGACCGCGAGGGCAACCAGCGCACCGCGATCGAGCTGGAGGTCGACGAGATCGGCC
>NZ_JAGYWT010000221.1:0-4006 GCF_019279095.1 Microbacterium sp. BF1
ACCCCACTCGAAGCGGCTGCGCATCCGGTCTTCGAACCCGGTCAGGTGCTTCGGGGCGACATCGCTGGTGATGACGACCTGCTTGTTGTGGTCGTGCAGCGTGTTGAAGGTGTGGAAGAAGGCTTCCACGGGCAAGGCGGCACTGTTCGCGCCGAACGCGAAGGTCGTCCACGTCGACATCGACCCGGCTGAGATCTCCAAGATCCGCACAGCCGATGTGCCGATCGTCGGCGATGTGCGCGACGTGCTCACCGATCTCGATGCGGCCTTCCGCGGAGCGACTGCAGGCACCAAGCCCGACATCGACGAGTGGTGGTCGTACCTCGACGGTCTGCGCACCGAGTTCCCGCTCGGCTACGCGCCGACCACGGACGGCCTCCTCGCCCCGCAGTACGTGATCCAGCGGATCGGCGAGCTCACCGGCCCCGAGGGCATCTTCGCCTCGGGCGTCGGCCAGCACCAGATGTGGGCGGCGCAGTTCATCAAGTACGAGCGTCCGAACGCCTGGTTGAACTCCGGCGGCGCCGGCACGATGGGTTACTCGGTTCCCGCAGCGATGGGGGCCAAGGTGGCGCAGCCCGAGCGTCCGGTCTGGGCGATCGACGGCGACGGCTGCTTCCAGATGACCAATCAGGAGCTCGCGACCTGCACGATCAACAACATCCCGATCAAGGTCGCGATCATCAACAACTCGTCGCTGGGCATGGTGCGGCAGTGGCAGACGCTGTTCTACGACGGCCGTCACTCGAACACCGACCTCAACACCGGTCACGGCACGATCCGCATCCCCGACTTCGTCAAGCTCGCCGAGGCCTACGGCTGCCTCGCGATCCGCGTGGAGAAGGAGGAGGAGGTCGACGCCGCCATCCAGCTCGCGCTAGAGACGAACGACCGCCCCGTGGTGATCGACTTCGTCGTGAGCGCCGACTCCATGGTGTGGCCGATGGTGCCGCAGGGAGTCAGCAACAGCTATGTCCAGTACGCCCGCGAGCACGCGCCCGCATTCGACGAGGAGGACTGATCCATGTCGACCCACGTGCTGAGCCTGCTGGTGGAGAACACCCCCGGCCTGCTGACCCGTGTCGCGGGGCTCTTCGCCCGCCGCGGCTTCAACATCGACTCCCTCGCCGTCGGCGTGACGGAGGTGCCGGGGATCTCCCGCATCACCGTCGTCGTCGACGTCGACGAGCTCCCGCTCGAGCAGGTCACCAAGCAGCTCAACAAGCTGATCAACGTGATCAAGATCGTCGAGCTCGACTTCGCCACGTCGGTGCAGCGCGAGCACATGCTCGTGAAGGTGCGCACCGACAACGCCACGCGATCGAACGTGATCGAGGTCGTGAACCTCTTCCGCGCCTCGGTGGTCGACTACGCCTCCGACGCCCTCGTGATCGAGGTGACCGGCGACAAGGGCAAGGTCGACGCCATGCTGCGCGCGCTCGAGCCCTTCGGGATCAAGGAGATCGCGCAGTCGGGTCTTCTCGCGATCGGCCGTGGCGGCAAGAGCATCACCGAGCGCGTCCTGCGCGGCTGACCAACCTGAGTACCGAGTTTTCGCCGCTCATCGAGTACGCGAAGCCAGACGAAACGCAAAGAACAAGGAGAAACACAAAGTGAGCACCGAGATCTTCTACGACGCCGATGCAGACCTGTCCCTGATCCAGGGCAAGAAGGTCGCGATCGTCGGCTACGGCTCGCAGGGCCACGCCCACGCGCAGAACCTGCGCGACTCGGGTGTCGAGGTCGCGATCGCCCTCAAGGAGGGCTCCAAGTCGGCCGCCAAGGCCGAGGAGGCCGGCTTCCCGGTGAAGACCGTCGCCGAAGCCACCGAGTGGGCCGACGTCATCATGATCCTCGCGCCGGACCAGCACCAGCGCACGATCTACAGCGAGTCGATCGCGCCGAACCTCACGGCCGGCAAGACGCTCGCCTTCGCGCACGGCTTCAACATCCGCTTCGGCTACATCGACGCTCCCGAGGGCGTCGACGTGATCCTGGTCGCCCCGAAGGCTCCCGGCCACACGGTCCGTCGCGAGTTCGTCGCCGGCCGCGGCATCCCCGACATCATCGCCGTCGAGCGCGACGCATCGGGCAAGGCCTGGGACCTGGCGCTCTCCTACGCGAAGGCCATCGGTGGCACCCGCGCCGGTGTCATCAAGACCACCTTCACCGAAGAGACCGAGACCGACCTGTTCGGTGAGCAGGCTGTTCTCTGCGGCGGCGTGAGCCACCTGGTGCAGGCCGGCTTCGAGACCCTGACCGAGGCGGGCTACCAGCCGCAGATCGCGTACTTCGAGGTTCTGCACGAGCTCAAGCTGATCGTCGACCTGATGTGGGAGGGCGGCATCGCCAAGCAGCGCTGGTCGATCTCCGACACCGCCGAGTTCGGCGACTACGTCTCGGGTCCGCGCGTCATCGACGAGCGCGTCAAGGAGAGCATGAAGGGTGTGCTGGCCGACATCCAGTCCGGCGCCTTCGCGAAGCGCTTCATCGACGACCAGGACAACGGTGCCGAGGAGTTCCTGGCGCTGCGCGCCAAGGAGGAGCAGCACCCGATCGAGGTCACCGGCAAGGAGCTGCGTTCGCTCTTCGCATGGAAGCAGCAGGACGAGGACTACGTCGACGGCAGCGCTGCTCGCTGATTCGATTCTCGAAAGAACGGGCGTCCCCTCGGGGGCGCCCGTTCTTCGTTTTCTGATGAACCCCAAGGCGCAAACATCCGACGTCTATGCCGGGATGGGAGACATGCGACAGGAATGGTTTGACCGGGCTCGGTTCGGCATGTTCGTCCACTTCGGCCTCTACAGCGGCGCCGCCAGGCACGAGTGGGTCCAGAACTACGAACGCCTCACCGACGAGGACTACCGGCAGTATTTCGAGCACTTCGACCCGGATCTCTTCGACGCCGCGGCCCTCGCCCGCACCGCGAAGGAGACGGGCATGGGATACGTGGTGCTCACAACGAAGCACCACGACGGCTTCTGCCTCTGGGGCTCGAAGCTGACCGACTACACGTCGGTGGCGAACACCGGACGCGACCTCGTGCGCGAGTACGTGGAGGCGCTGCGGGCCGAGGGGCTCAAGGTCGGGCTCTACCACTCGGTCATCGACTGGCATCACCCCGACTTCACCGTGGACTGGAACCACCCGCGCCGCGATGACGAGGGCGCCGCCGAGCTCAACGGGCAAGGGACCCGACGACTGGGACGCCACCGCGCTGCTCGCGCTGTGCCGGGAGCTGCAGCCGAACATGCTCGTCAACGACCGTCTGGGCATTCCGGCCGACTTCGTTACCCCCGAGCAGTACCAGCCGACCTCGCCGATCGTGCGTGACGGCGTGCCGCTGACCTGGGAGGCCTGCCAGACGCTCAACGGGTCGTGGGGCTATCACCGCGACAACACCGATCAGAAGTCCCCCACCATGCTCGTGCAGATGCTGGTCGACTCGGTCTCGATGGGTGGCAACATGCTGTTGAACATCGGCCCGGACGGACGCGGGGCGATCGCGCCCCGCGATGCGCAGACGCTGGGGGAGATCGGTGAGTGGATGCGCCTGCACCGTGGCGCCGTGGTCGGCGCCGGGCATGCGGCATTCACTCCGCCGCGCGAGGGCGTGTACACACGCAGCGGGAACCGCCTCTACCTGAGTCTGTTCAGCTGGCCGATGGGCTTCGTGCATCTTCCGGAACTCGCCGGCAAGGTCTCCTACGCGCGACTGCTCAACGACGGTTCATGGCTCGAGACGCGGCCTCGGCTTCTCGTTCGGCTTCAACCAGGCCGAGGACGAGCGGCACTCGCTGTCGGGCGCTGCGCTGATCCGCCTGCTCGTCGACGTCGTGGCGAAGAACGGCAACCTGCTGATCAACGTGGGCCCAGCGGCCGACGGCTCGATCCCCGAGCTGCAGCGTCGCGCGATGCGCGAGCTCGGCACGTGGCTGGAGGTGAACGGCGACGCGATCTACGGCACACGTCCGTGGATCCGCATGGGGGAGCGCACCGGCGCCCC
>NZ_JAGYWT010000222.1:0-4001 GCF_019279095.1 Microbacterium sp. BF1
CCGCGGACGGACGGCGGCCTGATCGTGACGGTGTGGCTGCCGCATCCGTACCCGGTCGAGCCTTCCGCCTGACCAGGCTGCCGTCCCCGTCCCGGTTCAGATGTCGGAAGATCTTCCGGATGCCGGAAGCTGCTCGACTCGGTTCTCGATGCCCTTCCGGAGCCGAAGGCACCCGGTCAGGGGCGAGGGCGTCGTCGGGTGAGCACGGCAGCGCTCACCGGCACTCCCGTCTCGGTGAACAACGAGCCGTCAGCGCCGGTCGCGGCTGCGGACTCGGAGTCCTGAGGCGATCAGGCGACGCACCAACTCTTTGCCTTTCACATGCTGAGCGCCGGCGGCGACGAGCCGGGGGATGATCTCCTCCGGCACGTCGTAGTGGTCGACGTCGAACGCGCGCGGAGCGATGCCGTTCGCCCGCGCGAACGCGTGCAGCTCATCGAGGCTCTCGTCGCTGACCAGGTGTGCCCACAGGCGTCCGTGGGCGGGCCAGAGCGGGTCGTCGACGAGTACGGTCACCTCGTCAGCCTACGTCCGCAGCGATGGGGTGGGGCTCGAGCGTGCGCCCAGACAGATCGGAGGCGGCCCGCTTTGCGACACAGACCCGCATCCGGTAAAGTAGTCCCTTGGTGCGTATGCCGCGTCGTCCTCGTCGGCCGAAGCGGAGAGTCTTGCGTTCGCACCCGCCGTTCTGCGGTGCATGCAAGCAACAGTCTTCCCGTGAGATCTCGGAGCCGCGAGCTCCCCAACGAAACAGGTATGAAGTGGTTTACGCAGTAGTGCGCGCCGGTGGGCGGCAGGAGAAGGTCGAGGTCGGCACGATCGTTCAGCTCGACCGTGTCAAGGCTGCCCAGGGCGAGAAGATCGAGCTGGCTGCAGTGCTGCTCGTCGACGGCGCCACGGTGACCACCGACGCTGACTCGCTCGCGAAGGTCAAGGTCACGGCTGAGGTCATCGGCAACCTCCGCGGCCCGAAGATCATCATCCAGAAGTACAAGAACAAGACCGGCTACAAGAAGCGTCAGGGCCACCGCCAGGAGCTCACGCGCGTCAAGATCACCGGCATCAAGTAAGCCCGAGGGGATTAGGACATGGCACATAAAAAGGGCGCAAGCTCAACCCGTAACGGTCGTGACTCCAACGCTCAGCGCCTCGGCGTGAAGCGCTTCGGCGGTCAGCAGGTCCTCGCCGGCGAGATCATCGTCCGCCAGCGCGGCACGCACTTCCACCCCGGCGTCAACGTCGGCCGTGGCGGCGACGACACGCTGTTCGCTCTGGCCGCCGGTGCGGTCCAGTTCGGCGCGAAGGGCGGCCGCAAGGTCGTCAACATCGTCGCCGCAGCTGAGTGATCACAGCGCGACACTAGATATCCGGTTCGGGGCGGGCTTCGGCTCGCCCCGTCCGTGTATCTGCCCTCCGAAAACGCACAGCAACCCAGAGGACTAGCAAATGGTCACGTTCGTCGACACCGTCACACTGCACCTGCGTGCGGGTAAGGGCGGCAACGGCTGCGTCTCCGTGCACCGCGAGAAGTTCAAGCCGCTCGGCGGCCCGGACGGAGGCAACGGCGGTGACGGCGGCGACGTCGTGCTCGTCGCCGATCCTCAGACCGGCACGTTGCTGTCGTATCACCACTCGCCGCACCGTTCCTCCGGCAACGGCGGTCCGGGCATGGGCGACCACCGCTCCGGGTTCCTCGGTGAGACGCTCGAGCTGCCGGTCCCGGTCGGCACCGTGGTGAAGAACACCGCCGGCGAAGTCCTCATCGACATGATCATCCCCGGTGAGCGGTTCGTCGTCGCCAAGGGCGGGATGGGTGGGCTCGGCAACGCCGCCCTCGCCACCCCGAAGCGCAAGGCCCCCGGGTTCGCTCTCCTGGGCACCCCTGGGCACGAGGGTGACATCATCCTCGAGCTGAAGACGGTCGCCGACATCGCCCTCGTGGGCTACCCGTCCGCCGGCAAGTCGAGCCTGATCGGTGCGATCTCCGCCGCCCGGCCCAAGATCGCCGATTACCCGTTCACGACCCTCCACCCGAACCTCGGCGTGGTGCAGGTCGGTGACTTCCGCTACACGGTCGCCGATGTGCCCGGCCTGATCGAGGGCGCCAGCGAGGGCCGAGGACTCGGTCTCGAGTTCCTCCGCCACGTCGAGCGCTGCTCGGCGCTGCTGCACGTGCTCGACTGCGCGACTCTGGAGCCCGGTCGTGACCCGATCTCCGACCTCGACGTCATCCTCGCCGAGCTCGGTGCCTACGAGGTCCCCGAGGGACAGACGCCGCTCCTCGAGCGCCCGCAGTTCATCGCTCTGAACAAGATCGACGTCCCCGAGGCGCGCGACCTCGCCGAGCTCGTGCGCCCCGATCTCGAGGCCCGCGGGTTCCGCGTGTTCGAGATCTCCACGGTCTCCCATGAGGGGCTGCGTCCGCTCACCTTCGCGTTGGGCGAGCTCGTCGAGAAGGCGCGTGCCGAAGCCGCGCTCGAGACGCCGCCGGAGCGCGTCATCATCCGTCCTCGCGGCTCCAAGAAGGAATTCACCATCCGTGTCGAGGGTGGCACCTACGGCAACGTGTACCGCATCCTGGGTGAGAAGCCGGTTCGATGGGTGCAGCAGACCGACTTCCAGAACGAAGAGGCCGTCGGCTATCTCGCCGATCGACTCGAGAAGCTCGGTGTCGAGGACGAGCTCTTCCGTCTCGGCGCCGTTCAGGGCTCGACCGTCGTCATCGGCGAGGGCGACAGCATCGTCTTCGACTGGGAGCCCACCATGACATCGGCCGCGGAGCTGATGAGTGCGCCGCGTGGAACCGACCCCCGTCTGGCCCCGAACGCGCGACGGACGACGTCGGAGCGACGCGAGCAGTACTACGAGCGCATGGATGCCAAGGCCGAAGCCCGCGCCGAGGTCGAGACGCAGCGTCTCGCCGCGTACCGCGAGGACGGCGAGTGACAGCACGAACCCGCGCAGAACTCGCCACTGCGTCCCGCATCGTCGTCAAGGTCGGATCCTCCTCGATCAGCGGTGAGTCGTCCTGGCGCATACCCGTCATCGTCGACGCCCTCGCTGCCGCGCATGCACGCGGAGCCGAGGTCGTGCTGGTGTCATCGGGTGCGATCGCGTCGGGCATCCCGTTCCTGCGGCTGGACGCCCGACCGACTGACCTCGCGACCCAGCAGGCTGCGGCGGCCGTCGGCCAGAACATCCTGATGTATCGCTACCAGGAGTCGCTGCGTCCGTTCGACATCGTCGCAGGGCAGGTGCTCCTCACCACCGGTGACCTCGAGAACCCGACGTCGCGCTCCAACGCCCGTCGCGCCATGGAGCGACTGCTCGGGCTGCGCACCCTGCCGATCGTGAACGAGAACGACACGGTCGCAACACAGGAGATCCGCTTCGGCGACAACGACAGGCTCGGTGCGCTCGTCGCCCAGCTGATCGAAGCCGATGCGCTCATCCTGCTCAGCGACATCGAGTCGCTCTACACGAAGCCTCCGACCGATCCCGACGCCGAGCCGATCGACATCGTGGCCCCGGACGCCGACCTGACCGGCCTCGAGTTCGGAGCGACGGTCGTCAACAGCGTCGGCACCGGGGGAGCGGCCACCAAGGTCTCGGCGGCGCGCCTCGCGGCGGCGTCGGGGATCGGGGTGCTGGTCACCAGTGCCGACCTCGTCGAGCAGGCTCTCGCCGGCGCCGAAATAGGGACCTGGTTCGAGCCGGCCACCTCATAAACTGGGCGGATGACCGACCAGACCCCGCAGGCACGCCTCGAGCGCGCCAAAGAGGCCTCCCGCGCCACGGCAGCGCTCACGAGCGATGACAAGGCCCGTGTGCTCGAATCCATCGCCGTGTCGCTTCTGGATGCGGCGCCGCGCATTCAGCGAGACACCCGTTCCTCCGACCGAGGTGAACGAGGAAGCTCCCCGCACCCTCGACCCGATCGTGCTCCGCGCGCTCGCGAAGGACCCGTACCAGCGATACCCGGATGCCGCGCACTTCCGCGC
>NZ_JAGYWT010000223.1:0-3988 GCF_019279095.1 Microbacterium sp. BF1
CTTGGCCATGGGGATACCGAGCGCCTTCGACACGAACGGCACGGTGCGGCTCGCACGCGGGTTCGCCTCGATCACGTAGAGCACTCCGGCGCTGATGGCGAACTGCACGTTGAGCAGTCCACGCACTCCCACGCCCTCGGCGATCGCGAGTGTGGCCTCGCGCACCCGGTCGACGTCGGTGCGGCCGAGCGAGACCGGCGGCAGCGTGCAGCTGGAGTCGCCCGAGTGGATGCCGGCCTCTTCGAGGTGCTCCATGACGCCGCCGATGTACAGGTCGGTTCCGTCGTAGAGCGCGTCGACGTCGAGCTCGATCGCGTCGTCGAGGAAGCGATCGACGAGAAGGGGCTTGCCCTCCTCGATGACGACCTCCCCCGCGGTGCGCACGAAGTAGTCGCGCAGCGACGCGGTGTCGTAGACGATCTCCATGCCGCGGCCGCCGAGCACGAAGCTCGGACGCACCAGCACCGGGTAGCCGATCTCCTCGGCGATACGTACGGCGCCTTCGACATCGATCGCGGTGCCGTTGCGCGGCGCGACGAGACCTGCGTCATCGAGCAGACGGGAGAAGAGCTCGCGTTCCTCCGCCAGGTCGATCGCCTCGGGGCTGGTTCCGAGAACGGTGTAACCGGCGGCCTCGATGCCCTTCGCGAGTCCGAGCGGCGTCTGCCCGCCGAGCTGGCACACGACACCGAGGATGGTGCCGCTCGCGGCTTCGGCGTCGAGCACCTCCAGCACGTCCTCGAGCGTCAGCGGCTCGAAGTACAGGCGGTCAGAGGTGTCGTAGTCGGTCGAGACCGTCTCCGGGTTGCAGTTGACCATGACGGTCTCGAACCCGGCATCCGACAGCGCGAACGACGCGTGCACGCACGAGTAGTCGAACTCGACACCCTGGCCGATGCGGTTCGGTCCGGAGCCGATGATGACCACCTTGGTGCGATCCGACGGCGCGACCTCGGTCTCGAAGTCGTAGCTCGAGTAGTGGTACGGGGTGAGGGCGGGGAACTCGCCGGCGCAGGTGTCGACCGTCTTGTACACCGGGCGGATGCCGAGGCCGTGACGCACGCCCCTGACCTCCGCTTCGGAGATGCCGCGGATCTCGGCGAGCTGCGCGTCGGAGAAGCCGTGCTCCTTGGCGTAGCGAAGAATCGCCGCGTCGAGCTCGGACGCGGTGCGCACGATCTCGGCGACCTCGTTGATCAGCACGATCTGGTCGAGGAACCACGGGTCGATCGCCGTCGCGTCGAAGGCCTGCTCGACCGTCGCGCCCTTGCGCAGCGCCTGCTGCAGCGTCACGATCCGGCCGTCCGTCGGAACCTTCGAGATCTCGAGAAGCTCCTCCACCGAGCGCTCCTCGGCGCCCCAGTGGAAGCTCGATCCGCGCTTCTCCAGCGAGCGGAGCGCCTTCTGCAGGGCAGTCGCGTAGTTGCGGCCGATCGCCATGGCCTCGCCCACGGACTTCATGGTCGTGGTCAGCGTCGCGTCGGCGGCCGGGAACTTCTCGAACGCGAAGCGCGGAACCTTCACGACGACGTAGTCGAGCGTCGGCTCGAAGCTCGCCGGCGTGACACCCGTGATGTCGTTCGGGATCTCGTCGAGACGGTAGCCCAGGGCCAGCTTGGCTGCGAGCTTGGCGATCGGGAATCCGGTGGCCTTGGACGCCAGAGCGCTGGAGCGCGAGACGCGCGGGTTCATCTCGATGACGATGATGCGACCGTTGGTCGGGTCCACCGCGAACTGGATGTTGCAACCGCCGGTGTCGACGCCGACGGCGCGGATGATGTCGATGCCGATGTCGCGCATCTTCTGGTACTCGCGGTCGGTGAGGGTGAGCGCGGGAGCGACCGTGATCGAGTCGCCCGTGTGCACGCCGACGGGGTCGACGTTCTCGATCGAGCAGACGACGACGGTGTTGTCGGCCGTGTCGCGCATGAGCTCGAGCTCGTACTCCTTCCAGCCGAGGATGGACTCCTCCAGGAGCACCTCGGTGGTGGGCGAGTCGCGCAGGCCCGCGCCGGCGATGCGACGCAGATCCTCCTCGTCGTACGCGAATCCGGAGCCGAGGCCACCCATCGTGAAGCTCGGACGGACCACCATCGGGTAGCCGAGCTCATCGGCGGCCGCCAGCACCTCATCCATCGTGTGCGCGATGCGCGAGTCCGCCACGTCGGCCCCCGCATCGAGGACCAGCTGCTTGAAGATCTGACGATCCTCGCCCTTGTTGATCGCCTCGAAGCTGGCGCCGATGAGCTCGACGTCGTACTTCTCGAGGATGCCGTGGTTGTGCAGCTCGATCGCGGCGTTCAGCGCGGTCTGCCCGCCGAGCGTCGGCAGGATCGCGTCGGGCCGCTCCTTGGCGATGATCGTCTCGATGACCTGCCACGTGATCGGCTCGATGTAGGTCGCATCGGCGAAGTCGGGATCGGTCATGATCGTGGCCGGGTTGGAGTTGACCAGGATGACCCGGACGCCCTCCTCGCGCAGCACGCGGCACGCCTGGGTGCCGGAGTAGTCGAACTCGCACGCCTGACCGATGACGATCGGGCCGGATCCGATGACGAGGACGGAGTTGATGTCGTCGCGCTTGGGCATTACTTGGAGTCCTTCTGGCTTGCGATGACGAGGTCGCGGAACCTGTCGAAGAGGTAGTTGGCGTCGTGCGGGCCTGCTGCGGCCTCGGGGTGGTACTGCACCGAGAAGGCGGGGATGTCGAGGGCGCGGAGTCCCTCGACCACGTTGTCGTTGAGGCCGACGTGGCTGACCTCGACCTTGCCGTAGCCGTTCGGGCTGTCGAAGGTGCCCTCGATCGGAGCCTCGACCGCGAAGCCGTGGTTGTGCGCCGTGATCTCGACCCTGCCGGTCTGCTTGTCCAGCACCGGCTGGTTGATGCCGCGGTGCCCGAACGGCAGCTTGTAGGTGCCGAGGCCCAGGGCGCGCCCGAGCAGCTGGTTGCCGAAGCAGATCCCGAAGAACGGCAGCCCCGCATCGAGCACCGAGCGCAGCAGCTCGACGTGATCACCGGAGGCCGCGGGGTCGCCGGGACCGTTCGAGTAGAACACCGCGACGGGATCGACAGCGCGGATATCGTCGATCGTCACGTTCTGCGGCAGCACATGCACCTCGAAGCCGCGGGCGGCGAGGTTGTCGATCGTCGCCTGCTTCACACCGAGATCGAGCACGGCGAGGTTGCCGATGCGCTCGCCCATGGCGGTCGTCACGGTCGCGACGTCGACCGAGACCTCGGCGGACAGATTGCGTCCGGCCATCTCGGGAGCTTCGCGGACGATGCGCACCTGCTCCTGCGGGTCGAGCGCCGCATCCGCCCCGGAGAAGATCCCCCCGCGCATGGAGCCGGCCGAGCGGATGTGCCGGGTGATCGAACGGGTGTCGATGCCGCTGATGCCGACGACTCCGTCCTCGACGAGCACGTCGTCGAGCGAGGCGTTCGCCCGCCAGTTCGACACGACGCGCGAAGGGTCGCGCACGATGTAGCCGGCGACCCAGATGCGGCGCGATTCGGCATCTTCATCGTTCATGCCGGTGTTGCCGATGTGCGGTGCCGTCTGCAGGACGATCTGCCCCGCGTAGGAGGGATCGGTGATGGTCTCCTGGTATCCGGACATGCCGGTCGCGAAGACGACTTCGCCCAGTGTGCGACCGCGCGCGCCGTAGGCGCGTCCGATGTGTCGGGTGCCGTCTTCCAGGACCAGGACGGCGGGATCGGGGAGCTGGGCCGCGGAGGCCTGCCCGGAGGATGTCGAAAGGGTCATGACGTTGCTCCTGTGTCGGGGGCGGCGGGGACGAGCCGCTGCAGGTCGGAGATGAGGTTCTGAGGGTCGCCGGTGGCGAGGCGCAGATAGCTGTCGACGACCGTCTCGTCGTCGATGCTCCAGGCGAGGCGCACGAGGCCGCCGGGCTCCACGACGCGGTCGATCGTGACCGTGGCGCGGTCGATGGCGACGAGGCGGTCGTTCGCGAGGAAGACCGTCGG
>NZ_JAGYWT010000224.1:0-3982 GCF_019279095.1 Microbacterium sp. BF1
GCACCACGCTCGAGTACTCGGGCGACGCCGCTACGGCCCAGCCCGCCGTCTCCGACGACGACGCCACGGCCACCGCGTCCACACTCAACACGATGCTCCCGGCCGTCGGCTTCTACGTCGGCGAGGAGCGCACCGTTCCTGTCGATCCCGCCGTCGCCGCGTCCTGGCTCTCGGTCGTCGACGACGACGGCCAGCTGCGCATCGAGGCCGACCCGCAGGCGATCCAGGCCACCGTCGATGGTCTTCCCGCTCTCGTGGACCGTGCTCCGGTCAACGCGACCAACATCGTCGATTCCGCCGGAAACGTGCTCCGCGCGGAGCAGGAGGGCGTCGCGGGCCGCGCGCTCGGCGACACGTCGGACATCGCGGACCAGTTCGCCGAGAAGCTCGCGGCCGGCGACGGCACGTTCGCCCTCACGGTCACCGAGACCCCGTTCGAAACGGTGAGCCTGTTCCGCCGCATCGACATCAACCTGAGCTCGCAGCGGGCCGTCCTCTACGAGAACAACGAGGTCGTGAACTCCTGGGCCGTCTCCACCGGCCTCCCCGGAACATTGACCCCCACCGGCAACTTCAAGGTCTTCGCGCACACGCGCATCCAGGACATGGGCTGCTACGAAGGCGCTCCGTACTGCACGGAAGACGTTCCCTGGATCACGTGGTTCGCCCCGAACATCGGTTTCCACGGCACCTACTGGCACAACAACTTCGGCCAGCGCATGAGTCACGGCTGCGTCAACCTGCCGATCGACCTCGCCAAGTACGTGTACGACTGGTCTCCCCAGGGCCTCGAGGTCTCCGTCCACTACTGACGATCGCTCCTCCCCCGCCGTCCTGTGAACGGCGGGATGAGCGCGCCGTCCAGAGGCGCTCCTGACGGCGGCACGGTTCCGACGTCGGTGTGCCCTTCGCCGATGGCACCAGGCCGTCTCCCGGGGCCGCCCGGGTACGAAGAAGGGGGCGGATGCCGCAGCATCCGCCCCCTTCTCTCGCGTCAGCGCAGTGCGTCGACGATGCCGTTCAGCGTCGCAGAGGGACGCATGACGGCCTCGACCAGCGCGTCGTCCGGACGGTAGTAGCCGCCGATCTCGACCGGCTTGCCCTGCACCGCGTTGAGCTCGGAGACGATGGTCTCCTCGTTCTGCGCCAGCGTGGCGGCGATCGGCGCGAAGGCGGCGGCGAGCTGGGCGTCCTTCGTCTGCTTCGCCAGCTCCTGAGCCCAGTACAGGCCCAGGTAGAAGTGGCTGCCGCGGTTGTCGATCGTGCCCAGGGCACGGCCGGGCGAACGGTCCTCCTCGAGGAAGATCCCGGTGGCGGCATCCAGCGTCTCGGCGAGCACACGGGCCTTGTCGTTGCCCGTACGGTCGGCGAAGTGCTCGAGCGACGCGGCCAGCGCGAAGAACTCGCCGAGCGAGTCCCAGCGCAGGTAGTTCTCCTCGACCAGCTGCTGCACGTGCTTGGGTGCGGAACCACCCGCACCGGTCTCGAACAGCCCGCCGCCCGCGAGCAGCGGCACGATCGAGAGCATCTTGGCGCTCGTGCCGACTTCGAGGATCGGGAACAGGTCGGTCAGGTAGTCGCGCAGCACGTTGCCGGTGACCGAGATCGTGTCGAGCCCGTGGCGCATGCGTGCGAGCGTATAGCGCGTGGCCTCCTCGGGCGCGAGGATCGTGATCGTGAGGCCCTTGGTATCGAGCGTCGCGAGACCCTGGTGCACCTTGGCGATGATCTGCGCATCATGCGAGCGGTTCGCGTCGAGCCAGAACACGGCGGGGTCGCCGGTCGCCCTGGCGCGGGTCACCGCGAGCTTGACCCAGTCCATCACCGGGATGTGCTTGGTCTGCGTCGCGCGCCAGATGTCGCCCTTGCCGACCGTGTGCTCGATGAGCACGGTCCCCTCGCCGTCGAGGACCTGCACGATGCCGTCTGCGGCGATCTCGAAGGTCTTGTCGTGGCTGCCGTACTCCTCGGCCGCCTGCGCCATGAGCCCCACGTTGGGGACGGTGCCGATGGTCGCCGGGTCCAACGGGCCGTTCGCGATCACGTCGTCGATCACGGCCTGGTAGACGCCCGCGTACGACGAGTCGGGGATGACGGCGAGCGTGTCCGCCTCTTCGCCCTCCTTGCCCCAGAGCTTGCCGCCGTTGCGCACGAGTGCGGGCATCGACGCGTCGACGATCACATCGCTCGGCACGTGCAGGTTCGTGGTGCCCTTGTCGGAGTTCACGTACGACAGACGCGGCCCCTCGGCGATGGCCTTGTCGAAGGCGGCGGCGATCTCCGCGCCGTCCGCGACGTTGGCCAGACCCGAGAGGATCGAGCCGAGACCGTCGTTGGCGCTGAGTCCGGCTGCGGCGAGCTTGTCACCGTACTGCGCGAACACATCGGCGAAGAACGCCTTCACGACGTGACCGAAGATGATCGGGTCGCTGACCTTCATCATGGTCGCCTTGAGGTGTACCGAGTACAGCACGTCGTCGGCCTTGGCCTGGGCGAGCGTCTCGGCGAGGAAGGCGTCGAGCTCCTTGGCCGAGAGGAACGTCGCGTCGATGATCTCGCGCGGCAGGACCTTGAGGCCTTCCTTCAGCACGGTGACCGTGCCGTCGTTTGCCGTGTGGCGGAAACTCAGCACGTCGTCGTGGGCGGCGACCCAGGAGCGCTCGTTGTGCTTGAAGTCATCGTGACCGAGTGTCGCGACGCGGGTCTTGGATCCCGCGGCGAACGGCTTGTTGCGGTGCGGGTGCTTCCTGGCGTAATTCTTCACCGCGAGCGGGGCACGGCGGTCGCTGTTGCCCTCGCGCAGCACCGGGTTCACGGCGGAGCCCTTGATGCGGTCGTAGCGCGCGCGAACGTCCTTCTCCTCGAGGGAGGACGGCTCGTCCGGGAAGTCGGGGATGTCGTAGCCCTGCTTCTGGAGCTCGGCGATCGCCCCCTTCAGCTGCGGGATGGAGGCCGAGATGTTCGGCAGCTTGATGATGTTCGCCTCGGGGAGCGTGGCGAGACCGCCGAGCTCGGCGAGCGAGTCGCCCACCTGCTGCTCCGGGGTGAGCTTCTGCGGGAAGGCGGCGAGGATGCGGCCGGCCAGCGAGATGTCGCGGGTCTCGACCTCGATGCCGGCCTGGCCGGTGTATGCCTGGATGATCGGAAGGAACGAGGCGGTGGCGAGCGCCGGTGCCTCGTCTGTGTGCGTGTAGATGATGGCGTCGTCGGTCACCGGGAGGTTCTCCGTTCACGGGGCTATTTGTCTCGATACCAAGATACCTGAGCAGGTCTGACGCCGTGGCCCCGGCCTGCGACCGATGGCCGTTCGGATGTCGACGAACGGCCACAGCACGGCGAAATGTTCCCCTGAAACGTGTCCGGTGCGCCCGGAGGGGTTAGCCTGGGTCCATGTCCGAACTGCGCATGGTCGAACTCTCCGCTGCGACGATCGTCGCCGTGAACAACCTGTCGCTCAAGCCCGGACAGGAGCAGTTCCTCGCTCCGGTCTCGTACGGGATCGCAGCGACCGTCATCAACCCGCAGACCTCCTGGCAGCGGGTGATCCTGGATCGTAACGAGGTCGTCGGCTTCGTGAGCGCCAACTTCGACCCCGAAGCACCGGAGGAGCACTTCCGCTCCGTGCTGTGGCAGAGAAGACACCTTCGTGCGCAGCGCCGGTGGATACGCGGCCAACGTCGAGGCGTTCACCACTGCGGTTCCGGAGGCGATCGCCTACGACGCCGACGCGACCCCGGTGATCTTCGATTCCCCGGACACGCCGACCATCGAGACGCTGGTCGTGCACGCGAACCGTGAGCTCGAGGGCGAGTACACCGCGGCCGACACCCTCAAGAACGTCGTGCTCGCACTCATGAACGCCGCACGTCCGCCTTCGAGCAGGTCTTCCGCGTACTTTCGGACCGTCGGGTCGTCGAGCGATCCGACGCCATCGGCTACCGTTCGCCCGTGCTGTCCATCGGCTTCGAGTGTCACGACCAAC
>NZ_JAGYWT010000225.1:0-3967 GCF_019279095.1 Microbacterium sp. BF1
GCGGCCGGCGCGCTCGCGCGGCGGACGGTTGTCGGCTTCCACCGCCCTGGTGAGGGCATCGTTGGCGGGGTCGAGGAGCAGCGGCTTGTCGCCCTGCGCCACGACGGCGAGGGCCGCGGCCACATCGCCCTCCGGCACGTCGTGGTGACGGACGTAGTGCGCGACGATGTCGCGGAACGCCTCGATGCGCGCGGTCTCCGACAACGCCGTGGTGATCGCGTCGTCGAAGCGGTTCAGGCGCGTGGTGTTGACGTCTTCCGTGCTGGGCAGCTGCATCTGCGTCGGGACCTGACGCGTCGCCTTCTCGATGTGCTTGAGCAGGTAGCGCTCGCGCGGCGTGATGAAGCTGATCGCATCACCGCTGCGACCCGCACGGCCCGTGCGTCCGATGCGGTGCACGTAAGACTCGGTGTCGGTGGGGATGTCGAAGTTGATGACGTGGCTGATGCGCTCGACATCGAGACCACGCGCGGCGACGTCGGTGGCGACGAGGATGTCGAGCTTGCCGTCCTTGAGCTGGTTCACGCTGCGCTCGCGCTGCACCTGGGGCACGTCGCCGTTGATCGCGGCAGCGGAGTAGCCACGGGCACGCAGCTTCTCGGCGAGCGTCTCGGTCTCGTTCTTGGTGCGGACGAAGACGATCATGCCGTCGAAGTTCTCGACCTCGAGGATGCGGGTGAGCGCGTCGACCTTCTGCGCGTACGACACCACGAGGTACCGCTGCGTGATGTTCGTGCCGGTCGCGGTCTTCGACTTGATGCTGATCTCTTCCGGATCGCGCAGGTACTTCTGCGCGAGGCGACGGATCTGCGGGGGCATGGTCGCGGAGAACAGGGCGACCTGCTTCTCGACGGGCGTCTGCGCGAGGATCTGCTCGACATCTTCCGCGAAGCCCATCTTCAGCATCTCATCGGCCTCGTCGAGCACCAGGTACTGCAGCTGCGAGAGGTCGAGAGTGCCCTTGGCGAGGTGGTCCATGATTCGCCCCGGCGTGCCGACGATCACGTGCACGCCGCGGCGAAGAGCAGAGAGCTGCACGCCGTAGGCCTGGCCGCCGTAGACGGGCAGCATGTGCACGCCCTTCATCTTGGAGGCGTAGGACTCGAAGGCTTCACAGACCTGGAGGGCGAGCTCGCGCGTGGGAGCCAGCACGAGGGCCTGCGGGGTCTTCTGCGAGACTTCGAGGCGCTCGAGGACGGGGAGCGCGAATGCCGCGGTCTTCCCGGTACCGGTCTGCGCCATGCCGACGACATCGCGGCCGGCGAGAAGAGTCGGGATGGTGGCCGCCTGGATGGGCGACGGGGTCTCGTATCCGAGATCCTTGATGGCTTTGAGGACGGGCCCGGTGATGCCGAGCTCCTCGAATCCGGGGGTCGCGGGAGTGTCCTCGGGGGCGTCGGTCAGCACTGCATCTTCAGGGGTCACTTCCCAAGGGTAGCGCGCCGGGACGATCGGCGCCTGTGAGGGCGTCCTCAGACGCCTGTCGTCAGCGCGATCAGCTTGTCCTTCACCTGGCGCCGGAGCACCTTCCCGATCAGAGACTTCGGGAGCTCATCGACGACGAAGACACGACGAGGGACCTTGTAGGGCGTGAGGATGCTCCGTGCGAAATCGCGGATCGCCTCGACGTCGACATCTGTTCCCTGGTCGACGACGATCGCCGCGACGACCTCTTCGCCGGAGTGCTCGCTCGGCAGACCGACGACCGCAGCATCCGCGACCTGCGGGTGCTGGCGCAGAGCGTTCTCGACCTCGGTGGGGGCGACGTTGAAGCCGCCCGTGATGATGAGTTCCTTGATGCGGTCGACGATGCGCACGAAACCGGCGTCGTCGATCGTCACGATGTCGCCCGTGCGGTACCACCCGTCGACGAAGACGGCCTCTGTCTCCTCGGGCTTGCCGTAGTAGCCCGAGAACACCTGCGGACCGCGCACGACGAGTTCTCCGGCCGTGCCGGGCAGCACGTCTTCGCTCGGGTTCTCCGGGTCCACGACGCGGCATTCGGTGCCCGGAAGGGGGAGTCCGACGGTACCGGGAACGCGGTTGTCCGCGACCGGGTTGGCCATGAGGACGGGCGAGCACTCGCTGAGTCCGTAGCCCTCGACGAGATAGCCGTGGGTGGCCTCCTCGAACGGAACGACCAACTCGTGCGGCAGGGCCATGGCACCCGAGATGGCCACCTCGATGCCGTCGAGTGACACGCCCTCGGCCTTCGCGGCGGCGAGGAGGCGATCCGCGATGGGCGGCACGAGCGGCAGGAATGTCGCCGGGTGCTTCTTGACGACGTCGAGAACGAGTTCCGGGTCGAACTTGGGGAACAGCACCAGTCGTGCACCCATCGACATCGCGAACGTCAGACAGAGCGTGAGGCCGTAAGCATGGAACATCGGCAGGACCGCGTAGACGACGCATCCCTTGCCCCGTTGGATGGAGGGAACCCACGCCTGGGCCTGCGCGGCGTTGGCCAGCAGGTTGCGGTGCGTGAGCGCCGCTCCCTTCGGTGTCCCTGTCGTTCCGGAGGTGTACTGGATGATCGCGAGATCGTCGGTCAGCGGCTTCGGGTGCGACGCCGGGAGTGGTTCCGAGGCGAGCAGCGTGTCCCAGACGACCGTGCCGCGCACCCTCTCCGTGAGCGCGGCTCGCGACTCGCGTGCTTTGGTCACTGGCAGCCGCAGGGCGAAACGGGTGAGGAAGGGCATGGCGCGGGTCACGTCCACCGAGACGAGGTTCGTCACCGCAAGATCCGCCGGGAACTCCTGCACCGTGGAGACGACTTTGTTCCAGACGATCGCGTGCTTCGCGCCGTGGTCTTCGAACTGCTTGCGCAGCTCGCGCGGCGTGTAGAGCGGGTTGTGCTCGACGACGACGGCGCCGAGACGGAGCACCGCATAGAAGGCCACGATGTGCTGCGGGCAGTTCGGCAGCACGATCGCGACGGGGTCGCCGGCGCGGACACCGAGATCGCGCAGACCCGCCGCCGCGCGCTCGATCGCCGACTGGAGCTGCGCATACGTCGTCTCCCGACCGAAGAACTGGAGGGCGGGGGCGTCCGGATAGTCGCGCGCCGAGGCGGCGACGATGTCCACGAGCGATCCGTCGACGGGAGAGAGGTCTTCCGGGACGCCGGCGGCATAGCTGGCGATCCACGGGCGAGGAGGCTGGAACGTGCTCACCCGCCCAGCATAGGGCGAGCCGCGTGAAGAGCATGGGACTGCGGAGCGCGCCAACTAGACTGGGGGAGTGTCTGAAATCACCCCTGAACTCGTGCGCCATCTCGGTGTGCTCGCACGCATCCAGCTGAACGACGACGAGGTGTCGCGGCTCACGAGCCAGCTCGACGCGATCGTCGACAACATCGCGAAGGTGTCGGAGGTCGCAACCCCCGACGTCGTCGCGACGAGCCACCCGATCCCGCTGAGCAATGTCTTCCGTCCCGACGTGGTCGGGCAGACGCTCACGCACGAGCAGGTGCTTCAGAACGCACCGGATGCCGCCGACGGCCGCTTCCGCGTGACCGCGATCCTGGGAGAAGAGCAGTGAGCGACATCATCCGGCTGGATGCGGCGGATCTCGCCGCGAAGCTCGCCGCGGGCGAGGTGTCGAGCGTCGAGGCGACGCAGGCGCACCTCGACCGCATCGCTGCGGTCGACGGCGACGTTCACGCGTTCCTGCACGTCAACGAGGGGGCGCTCGAGGCCGCAGCGGCGATCGACGCACGACGGGCCGCCGGTGAGGTGCTCGGCCCGCTCGCAGGCGTACCGCTGGCCATCAAGGACGTGCTGGTCACGACCGACCAGCCGACGACGAGCGGCTCGCGCATCCTCGAGGGATACCGCTCGCCGTACGACGCCACGGTCGTGGCGCGATCACGCGCAGCGGGCATGATCGCCCTCGGTAAGACGAACATGGACGAGTTCGCCATGGGCTCCTCCACCGAGCACTCGGCGTACGGCCCCACGCACAACCC
>NZ_JAGYWT010000226.1:0-3947 GCF_019279095.1 Microbacterium sp. BF1
TCTCCTTGATCGCGCTCTCACCGGCGACGTCGAAGAGTCCGCTGCGCGCGGCGAGCAGCACGTCGATCACGAGCAGTGATCCGAACGTCATCGCGTCGCCGAGGGCGAGGAGGGTGAAGCCGCCGGCGAGCACGATGCCGATGAGCGAGCCGAGGAGCATCAGCGCGATGCGGCGATGACGGTCGGCCAGCACGCCGCCGGCCAGGGTCATGAGCAGTCGCGCGACCATTCCGGCTCCGCCGATGATGCCGGCCTGGGCGGGGTCGTTCGTCACGATCAGGGCGAGCAGGGGGATGGTGAAGCCGAACAGGGAGGCCGCGAGGCCCTTGCTCGTGTCGCTCACCAACCAGGTGAGGTAGCGGGTGTTGCGCCACAGACGGTGGGGCTCGGTGACGGTGGTCATGGGACGAGAGTAGATGCGCAAGAACTATTGCGCAAGTCTTATTGCGCAATAGTGGGTGCGAGTAGGATCGGCACATGACGGAGGACAGCGCGAAGAGCACGAGCACCGATCCCGTCTGGATGACCTCGGCCATGCTCAAGGCCTACTCGCACCCCCTGCGACGCCAGATGATCCGGCTGTTCTCACGGCGGGACTTCCTCCGCGCTGCCGACATCGCCGCCGAGCTCGGCGTTCCGGCGAACAGCGCCAGCTTCCATCTGCGCGCCCTCGCCGATGCCGGGCTCATCGAAGAGGCACCAGACAAAGCTCGTGACCGACGCGATCGTGTCTGGACGGGGCACAAGGGCGCGCTCAACGTCGGCGGTCCGGAGAGCCCCGTCCCGGATGAGGCCCTCGGCGTCGCGGTGGTCGCCGCGCTCGTCGAAGACCATCAGGATCTGATCCGTCGGGTGATGGCCTGGACCCCGGAGTACGTCGCCGGACGCACGAGGGAGGTGCACGCCGCCTTCACCCAGCGCACGATCCGGCTCACCGAGTCAGAGTTCGACGACGTGATGGTGAAGATCAACGACATCCTGAGTGCGGCCGACGACGCGCACGACAGCGCGGACCCGGACGGCCGCTACTGGCAGATGGACCTGGTCGTCGCCGACGACACCATCTGAGGCGGCGGCCCGGGTCGGATCAATCCTCGGCCGGAGGGCGCGTACCGCTCAGGATCAGGATGCGACGCAGGTGCATCGCGGTGAGCACACCGGGTCCCATCGAACGCCGCACATCGATGGTGCGGTCGTCGACCGTCTCGAGGAGCAGTCGGATCGCGCGCGCCGCTTCACCGCGGGCGCGATGATCGTCGCTCGAGGAGGCATCCCCCCGCGCGATCACATCGGCGACCGCGTGACAGGCCGCAGAGAGGGGCGCAGGCAGAGCGGGGTCGAGCGCCAGTGCCGACGGCCGGTCCCAGATCGTGTCGGCGATCTCGTCGGAGATGTCGCGGATGAGGTGGGCGATGCGATCGAGAGCCGCGAGCTCGTCGTGGCTATGCTGGATCCGCGTGCGATGCCCCCTGGCGCGAGGGTTGCCCCTTCGGCTCTCGTCCGCCTCCATCAGCGCCGCTCGCAGTGCGGAGGAGGTGTCGCCGAGAGAGGCCGCATCGTCGGCCCATTGCGCGTGCTCGGGCGGCCATGCCTCCGCGACCGCGGATCCGATGTCGTGCAGGTGCGCGGCCAACTGCTCCCGGAACGCCGTCACCCGTCCCGCCGCGGCGACGGTGAGTGGTTCGGGTGCGATCACCAGGTTCACCACCAGCCCGACGACCATGCCGATCGCCGTCTGGGTGAGGTAGCCGAGCGAATAGTCGTCGGCATTCTGTCCGCCGATGATCAGCACGAAAAGCGCGGCCATCGGCACGTATTCGCGGCCGACGCCGAACCAGCCCGTGCCCGAGAGCAGCACTCCGACGCCGACCACGAGGGGGATCGTCCACCAGGTCGGGCCGACCGTCAGCACCACGATCGTGGCGAGACCGATTCCCGTGGCGAGACCGAGCAGCGTCTGCAGGCTCGACTTCGCCGAACCCATCAGCGTCGGGTACATGCTCAACAGGGCCCCGAGGGGCGCGTAGTACGGGTACTGGTCGGTGACCCCGGGCATGTGCGGAGCGATCATCCAGGCCAGTCCGACGGCCAGGGTCGTCTTGGCCACGAGCAGCAGCCGGGCAGGACGGACGGCGTCGTGGAGCGCACGTCGGGCGCCCGCTCGTCGTACCCGGAGCCGGGTGCGGGTCTGCGTCACGGCATCCTCTCTGTCGGGGGCAGGGGTTCCGCGAGCGTAGGCGCTCCGGTGCGCAGGAGGCGAGCCGGTTGCGTGCTCGGCGACGTACCGGTAGCGCGTGCACGCGACGACGCCGACCGCCCAAGAGGGCGGCCGGCGTCGTCGAGAGGTGTTCTCCTACGGGATGGCTCTGCGGAAGGCGAGGAACGAGACGGCGGTGAGCACCGCGACGACCGCGAGTCCCCAGAGTGCTATGCCGAGCGCGCCGAGGTTCATGATCCCCGCTCCGACGTCACCCCAGAGCTCGAGGCGTGTCACCAGGAAGACGAGTCCCACCAGGACCAGGGAGAGTCCGATGCTCACGATGAGCAGCACCAGCTGCCCCCAGCTCTTGTAGATCGTCGCGCCGGTAAATCCGATCACGAAGAAGAAGAGCGCGAGGGTGAAGTAGACCACGAAGGCGCCGAGCGGACCGGCCTGCCAGAGCCACGGCAGGTAGAACAGGTAGCCGTTCACGCCGTAGCCGTTCGTGGCCACTTCGATGCCGCCACCGATCAGGAACAGGATGCCCATGAGGGTGCTGCCGAGGATGGCTGTGAGCAGGGTTCCGAAGAAGAACTCCCGACGCGTGATGCTCATCGCCTGCGAGAACGGGAAGGTGAGAGTCATCGCCGACATGCCGATCGCGAAGAAGTACCAGAGAGGTGCCTGGCCGCCGCCGCCGTACTTGGGGCCGTCGCCCGGAATCATCGCGTAGATGATCAACGAGATCACCACCGCCGCACCCAGGATCATCAGCGGGTACCAGACGAGCAGGATGCGGATCGCGGTCGACTTGCCTGCCCCGTTCGGCCCCAGGAAGCCGTGCACCTGACCGTGCTCGACGGTGAGGTCGAGGCCGTCGAGCGCGTGCACGGTGCCGTAGTGCTTGGCGAGGTCCTGGGTGGCGATGACGGTGGTCATGCGCGGGAGCGTACGCCCGATTCAGGAAGTTGTGAATCGGGCGAAGACGACGCATGCGAAATCCTCACGGCCCCCGCGTACAGTGGGCTGGTGCCGGAGTTCCCCTACAGCCGCCTGCGCCGCTGGCCCGACGTCGAGGCGGACAACCTCCAGGCGTATGACGCGACCGATCTGCTGCTCGTCGAACGGGCGCTCGCCCTCGATGCCCCGGGTTCCGAGACCGTCGTGATCGGTGACGAGTACGGCGCGATCACCCTGGCGCTGACGGCTGCCGGACGACACGGCATCCGGGTGCATCAGGACCTCGCGACCGGTCGTCGAGCCCTGAGCCGCAATGCCGAGGAGCTCGGGCTCGCCGGCTTCACCGCACACGAGCTCGACGCCGAGCTGCTCGCCGGGGCGAAAGTCGTGCTGCTGCAGCTGCCGAAGGCACTCGCGGAACTCGAGGAGATCACGGATGCGGTGGTCCGCTGGGCGGCGTCCGACGTCGTGCTCATCGCGGGAGGTCGTGTGAAGCACATGACCCTCACCCAGAACGAGGTGCTCGGGCACCGTTTCGCCCAGGTGCAGGATGTTCACGTCTCGATTCTGCCCCAGCATCCGCCGTCGTGGGCCGACGTCGGCATCCTCGACCTAGACTTGTCACCGTGTGCACGGTCGTGATCGATGTCGAGAATGCCGGCTCCGCGCGACTTCTCGCGGTCCGGGATGAAGACCCGCTGCGGGCGTGGGACTCCCTCGGAGCCTGGTGGCCCGAGGAGCACCCCGGCGTGATCGGGATCCGCGACCGTCGGGCCGGTGGGGCCTG
>NZ_JAGYWT010000227.1:0-3909 GCF_019279095.1 Microbacterium sp. BF1
GTTCGGGGGCACTGCGCGGCTACCACCTGCTGCCGGCGACGCGGGGTGAGCTGCTGCGTCGGCTCGGGCGCGAGGAGGAGGCGAGGAGCGATTTCGTCGTCGCCGCCGGTCTCGCGGGCAACGATCGGGAGCGGGCGCTGCTGGAGCGGAAGGCGAGCGGGGCCGAGAAATGACTCGTCCCCCTCGGAAGCCGGAGCTGCCGAGGGGGACGAGCGGTGGGATCGACGTGCACGACGTCGCTTCCCCGGTGTGTCAGTTGCGCGCCTTCTGGCCGCGACCGGCGATCAGGCCGTAGATCAGGAGCACGATGATGGAACCCGCGATGGCGAGGAGCCAGGTGCCGAGGTCCCAGAACTCGGTGAGCGGACGGTTGAGGATCAGACTGCCGAGCCAGCCGCCGAGCAGTGCACCGACGACGCCGAGGAGCAGCGTGATGAACCAGCCGCCACCCTGCTTGCCGGGAAGGATCAGCTTGGCGATGGCTCCGGCGATGAGGCCGAGAAGAAGAAAGCCGAGAAAACTCATGGTCAGCTCCTGTGGATCGGGAGCCCCGGGGTGCCGGGGCTTCTGACATCCATATTGCCGATGTCGCTGCCTGAGTGCCAACCCCTTGCGCGCACGCCCCCGGGTATGCAAAGAGGTCCGCCTCCCTCGGGAGACGGACCTCTTCGTGATCTCGTGACGTGCGACGTCAGTTGTTGCCGCGGACGATCGCGATGATGCGCAGGATCTCGATGTAGAGCCAGACCACCGTGACCATGATGCCGAAGGCGCCGAGCCAGCCGTACTGGCGGGGCGCGCCGTTGCGGACGCCCTGCTGGATCTGGTCGAAGTCGAGCACGAGCGAGTACGCCGCCATGATCACGACGAGAACGCCGATGATGACACCGAGCGGGATGCCCATGATGTTGGCGCTGAGCATTCCGAACGCCTGTCCCTCGGGCAGCACGCCGGTCCACATGAGGACGACGTTCAGCAGCGAGAAGACCAGGTAGCCGACCATGGCGATCATGAAGATCTTGGTCGCCTTCTTCGACGCGCGGATCTTGCCGCTCGCGAAGAGGGCCAGGGTCACACCGACGACCGAGACGGTCGCGAGGGTCGCCTGGAAGACGATGCCGGGGTAGATGACCTCGAAGAACGACGAGATGCCACCGATGAAGAGGCCCTCGAACGCGGCGTAGGCGAAGATCAGCGCGGGCCGGACCTTCTTGCGCGACGTGAACGTGATGACCATCGCGAGCACGAAGCCGCCGAGTGCGCCGACGATCCACGGCAGCATGTTGGGCTGGAAGTCGCTGTACGGGTTGTACTTCGGCACATCCAGGCCACCGAGCGTCAGCACCCAGCCGATCGCGGCGGTGACGAGAAGGATGCCGAACAGGCCGGCGGTCTTCCAGACCGTGTCCTCGACCGACATGCGGTCGGTCTCGATGGCACCGGCCGGCGGGGCGGCGTACATGCCTTCGAGCTGCGCATTGGCGGCGGCGTCCATCGCCCCGTGCTGGAGCGAGGCGTTCTGCGCGCCCTGGGCAGCCTGAGGTCCGCCCGGGTACGTCGCGACGTTGCGCGGGTCCTGTTGCTGGAAAGCAGGGTTGTTGAAAGCGAAGTTGCTCATTGGTGGGCCTCACTCCAAAGGGGGGTAGTAGGTCTCTTGCCTCAACGATACTCGGGAGGGGACGTCGACGGGGTGTTCTACGCTGAGAGCGTGCCCAGGAAATCACCCCTCGTCATCGGGCACCGCGGTGCGCCCGGCTACCGTCCGGAGCACAGTCGCTCCTCCTACGAGCTCGCACTCGCCATGGGAGTCGATGCGGTCGAGCCCGACGTCGTGGCGACGAAGGACGGTGTGCTCATCGTGCGGCACGAGAACGAGATCTCGGGCACGACCGATGTGGCCGAGCACCCCGAGTTCGCCGACCGCAAGACGACCAAGCGCGTCGACGGGCAGGCGCTGACCGGCTGGTTCAGCGAGGACTTCACCTGGGCCGAGCTGTCCACGCTGCGGATCCGCGAACGACTGCCGGAGGTGCGGACGTCGAGTGCGAGCTTCGACGGTGCCCAGCCGATCCTGCGCCTCCGGGACGTGCTCGACATCGTGCGTGACGGGTCGGCGGAGCACGGACGCGAGATCGGTGTGGTGCTCGAGGTCAAGCACGCCACGTACTTCGCGAGCATCGGCCTCGACCTGGCCCCGCTGATCGACCGCGAGCTGCGCGAGGCCGGATGGGCGGAGGGCGAGCTGCCGCTGGTGATCGAGTGCTTCGAGTCGACGGTGCTCGGTCAGCTGCGCGAGCGCGGGATCTCTGCGTCGTACATCTATCTGATCGAGGCATCGGGACGTCCGTACGACCTCCTGACGGCCGAGGGCTCGCACGCGCTCACGTACAAGGCGACGGTGAAGGCCCAGGGGCTCGACGGCCTCGTCGGGCGCGTCGACGGCATCAGCGTGAGCAAGAAGATGCTGCTCGACCGCGGCAACACGATCGTCGCCGACGCGCACGCACGAGGCCTCCAGGTGTTCACCTGGACGTGCCGCCCGGAGAACGCCTTCCTCGCGGCGGAGTTCCGCGGCCAGGGCGGACGCGGCGACTACGGCGACTACGAGGCGGAGTGGGGAGTCATCGCCCGCCAGGGCATCGACGGCGTGTTCGTCGATCATCCGGATCTGGGCGTCGCCTTCTTCCGCAGCTGACCTGCGCGCGGGCTCAGAGTGCGTGGAGCCCGCTCAGAGCGTGCGGTCGAAGGCGCCCCTGCGGGTGGAGACGATCTCCTTGCCGAGCGGCATGAGAGAGACCGGCACCATCTTGAAGTCGGCGATGCCCATCGGGATGCCGATGATCGTGATGCACAGCAGGATGCCCGAGACGATGTGGCCGATCGCGAGCCACCACCCCGCGAGGATCACCCACAGCACGTTGCCGAGGAACGACCCGACGCCCGCGGTCGGCTTGCTGATGACCTCGCGGCCGAACGGCCAGATCGCGTAGGCGGCGATGCGGAAGGAGGCGATCGCCCACGGGATCGTGATGATCGGGATGCACAGCAGGATGCCGGCCAGGACGTACCCGAGGAAGAGGGCCCATCCGGCCAGGATGACCCAGATGATGTTGAGGATCGTGCGCATGAGCTGATTGTGTCACCTGTGTTCGGGTGGGCCTGAGCATCCGCCCCGAGGTCCGGGGTGCGACGGTTCCCCGATGCCAGACTGACCGCATGACCGGAATCGTGGTGCAAGACGTCAGTAGAGCGTTCGGGACGGTGCAGGCGGTGAGGGGGGCCACTCTTCGGGCCGAGCCCGGCCGCGTGACCGGCCTCGTGGGGCCGAACGGAGCAGGCAAGACGACGCTGCTCCTGATGCTCGCCTCCCTCCTCGCCCCCGACACCGGGACGATCAGCATCGGGGGTGTCGATCCATCCGTCGATCCGCTGGCGGCGAGACGTCTTCTCGGGTGGATGCCGGACGCTCTCGGCGCCTGGCCGTCGCTCACGGCGCGGGAGACCATCGTCACGACCGCTCGCCTGTACGGCATCGACAAGCCCGAGGCCGCGGTCCGTGCCGAGCAGCTGCTGGCGCTCGTCGGGCTCTCCGATCTCGCCGATTCCCCCGCGAAGGTGCTGTCCCGCGGGCAGAAGCAGAAGCTCGGACTGGCCCGTGCCCTCGTGCACGACCCGAAGGTGCTGCTCCTTGACGAGCCGGCTTCCGGCCTCGACCCGGAGGCGCGTGTGCAGCTGCGCGTGCTGCTGCGCCGTTTCGCGGCGGAGGGCCGCACGGTGCTGATCTCGAGCCACATCCTCTCGGAGCTCGAGGAGGTCGTCGACGACGCGGTGTTCCTCGTCGCCGGTGCCGTCGTCGATGCCGCTCCCGCGCGGAGCATGGTGCGCGCCTGGCGGCTACGCCTCGCCGGC
>NZ_JAGYWT010000228.1:0-3898 GCF_019279095.1 Microbacterium sp. BF1
GCCAGCTGCTCGCCCTCGAGCACCGCGCCTGCAGTGATGCAGGCGATGGCCTGCAGGGGCTTGAGGCTGGAGCGCGGCAGGATCAGCGCATCGGCATTGCCGTGACGGGCGACGACGTCGCCGTCGGGCGAGAGCACGACGGCCGCACCGGCGTGGCGGGATTCGACGAATCCGCTCCTCTCGACGACGGCGAGTTCCACGGAATCCTGAACGGTGAGAGTCTCCAGCACCCGTCAACTCTAGCCCGGGGTGTGCGGCGTCTCGCGTCGTGTCGGAGGAGCCTGACAGACTGATCCCATGGCAGAGACGACCTCGCGCACTCTCGGCGAACACCACTATGCGCTCACCGCGACGTGGACCGGCAATACCGGCACCGGAACCACCGGCTACCGTGACTACCGCCGAGACGTGACGATCGAGGTCGGCGGAAAGCCCGATCTGCTCGCCTCAGCGGACAAGCCCTTTCGCGGTGACCCCTCCAGATGGAATCCGGAAGACCTTCTGCTGGCATCCCTCTCCGAGTGTCACCTGCTGTCGTACCTGCACGCGTGTGTCACTGTCGGCGTCGTCGTGGTGTCCTACCGTGACCGCGCGAGCGGAGTGATGCGCGAAGACGGCGCAGGCGGCGGCGCGTTCGTGGAGGCGCTGCTGCGCCCAGAGGTCGTCGTCGCCGAGGCTTCGATGATAGAGGCCGCCGAGCGCGCGCACGCTCAGGCGAACGAGTGGTGTTTCATCGCGAATTCGATGAACTTCCCGGTGCGTCACCAGGCGACGGTCAGCGCTCTCGCCTGACCGCGCGCTCTCGCCTGACCACGCGCTCTCGCCCGACCACGCGCTCGCACCTGACCACGCGCTCTCGCCGCGTCAGCGACGTTCGTGCGGTAGAGCCTGCTTGATTTTCTCGATCGTGCCCTGCGCAGGTGCCTCGTTGTACGCGCCCGCGAGCTCCTGGCCGGAGAGCCCGTGGATCGCGGCCATGATCTGATCCGTGGCGAGTCGACGCGCCCGTCCGCTGGTCGCCGGACCGTGCGGGGAAAGGTCGAGCGGTTCGCCGAAGCGCACCGTGATGCGCTCTTTGAGCGTGGGCATCTTCGCCCCCACCGGCATCACCTTGTCGGTGCCGATCAGACCGACCGGGACCACGGGTGCGCCGGTCTGGAGCGCGAGGAACGCGACGCCCGTGCGGCCCTTGTACAGCCGGCCGTCGGTGGAGCGGGTGCCCTCCGGGTACAGCG
The DNA here is from genome assembly GCF_019279095.1 of Microbacterium sp. BF1. Classification (NCBI taxonomy): domain Bacteria; kingdom Bacillati; phylum Actinomycetota; class Actinomycetes; order Micrococcales; family Microbacteriaceae; genus Microbacterium; species Microbacterium sp. BF1. The sequence goes on from NZ_JAGYWT010000228.1 coordinate 1,236, forward strand.
CTACGGCGAGTCCCTCGTCGAGGAGCTGGCGTTGCAGGTCGAGGGCATCCAGGGCGGCCTGTCCGGCGCCGCGGCGCACCGGAATCGCGCCGATCGACTCGAAGAACGTCTTGCTCATCCAGCCCTTGAAGCCGGTGCCCTCGAAGTACGTCGACTTCGCCAGGAAGTGCACCGGACGGGGTGCGGCGACCGGGATCGCGATCGAGTCGATGAAGGACAGGTGATTGCTCGCGAAGATGACGGGACCGCTCAGGGGGACGTTCTCGCGCCCTTCGATCCGGGGCCGGTACACCAGTCGAGCGAGAGGGGTGATGAGGCTGCGGCCGAGCGTGTAGGCGAACCCGGCGTGACGCGGCTTCGTCGTCTCCTCTGACGAGGCTTCCTCCGGTGACGAGGATTCGGGCTCGACGGACTGCTCAGAGGTCATCAGAGCAGATTACTCCCGGATCCATGCCAGCGTGGGAATGAAGACTTGCGCCGCGCCTCCCAGCGCGAGCAAAGGGGTATGAGGCAGGATGGAGTTTCCTGCCCGCGATCCCGAGGTCTCACTGTGCGCAAGCGTCCGCTCATCGTTCTGTCCACCGTCGCCGCGGCGACCCTTCTGCTGGCGGGCTGTGCCGGTGGCGCTGCGCCGGAGAGCTCCGGCACGCCTTCGCCGACCGCGTCCAGCGGATGTCTGCTGAACGCGCAGCCCGGTGCGACGTCCGACGCGGTCGTCGTCGACGGCGAAGGCCTCGACGCGAAGGTCACCGTCCCCGCGGACGCGCCGTTCGCCGACGTGGAGCGCACGATCATCTCCAAGGGCGACGGCGACGAGGTCGTCGCGAACGACCTCGTGGGCGTGAAGTTCCAGATCATCGAAGCCGCGACGGGTGAGATCGTCGACTCCTCGGCTCGCAGCGACGGAGGGGAAGCCTCCGTCCTCCTCGACCAGAACAACGCTTCACTGTTCATCGCAGCACTCGAGTGCCAGCCCCTCGGCACCCAGGTGGTCCTGGCGCTTCCCGGCAAGGTCTTCGGCGACGGCGGCACAGCCAAGGTCGTCTACGCCGAAGCGGTCGAGCAGCTCCCGGAGGTAGCGACGGGAACGCCGGTCGACCCGACCCCGGGCATGCCGACCGTCAAGCTCGACGACAAGGGCGCCCCGACCGTGACGATCCCGGACGGCGAGGCGCCGACCGAGACCAAGGTCGCCGTCCTCAAGCAGGGCGACGGCGCGACGGTCGCCTCGGGCGATCTCGTCGTCGTGCAGTACCTCGGCGTCAAGTGGTCCGACGGCACGGAGTTCGACTCCAGCTGGAGCCGTGACGCCGCCCCGGCGCAGTTCCAGACCACCGGGGTCGTCGCAGGCTTCCAGAAGGCTCTCGAGGGCCAGCAGGTCGGCTCTCAGGTCATCGTCGTGATGCCGCCGTCCGACGGTTACGGCGCGAGCGAGGGACATGAGCTCCAGAAGGAGAGCCTCGTGTTCGTCGTCGACATCCTCGCCACGACCCCGGTCCAGCAGCAGCAGTAACCGCGGGGAAGCCGTGGGCGTGACCTAGGCTGGCGTTATGCGTCGCGTCATCGTCCTCGGCTCCACCGGCTCCATCGGCACCCAGGCACTGGATGTGATCCGGGCCAACCCTCGTCGATTCGAGCTGGTCGGTCTCGCCGCCGGTTCGAACGCCGAGATGCTGGAGGCACAGGCCGCGCAGTTCCAGGTCGAGTCCACCGCTCTCGGAGCCGTCGAGGCCGAGCAGCTCGTCCGCGATGTCGAAGCCGACGTGGTGCTCAACGCCATCACCGGCTCGATCGGGCTCGGCTCGACCCTCGCGGCGCTGAAGGCGGGCCGCACACTCGCCCTCGCGAACAAGGAGTCCCTCATCGTGGGCGGCGACCTCGTGCTCGCCGCGGCAGCTCCCGGTCAGATCGTCCCTGTGGACTCCGAGCACTCCGCGCTCGCGCAGGCGCTGCTCGCCGGCACTCACGCAGAGGTGCGGCGGCTCGTGGTGACGGCATCCGGCGGTCCGTTCCGCGGACGCAGCCGCACGGAACTGACCCAGGTCACCCCGGCGGAGGCGCTCGCGCACCCCACGTGGGACATGGGGCGCATGGTCACGACGAACTCCGCGACCCTGGTGAACAAGGGACTCGAGGTGATCGAGGCGCACCTGCTCTTCGACATCGCGTATGACGACATCGACGTCGTCGTACATCCGCAGTCGATCGTGCACTCGATGGTCGAGTTCATCGACGGCTCCACGATCGCTCAGGCCTCGCCGCCCGACATGCGCCTGCCGATCTCTCTCGGTCTGGACTGGCCGCACCGTGTCGGCGGTGTCGGACGACCGCTGGACTGGTCGTCCGCCACCTCCTGGACCTTCGAGCCGCTCGATGCAGAGGCCTTCCCGTCCGTGGCGCTGGCGAAAGCCGTCGGACGCGCGGGCGGTACGTTCCCCGCCGTCTACAACGCGGCCAACGAGCAGGCCGTCGACGCGTTCCATGAGGGACAGCTCTCGTTCCTCGGCATCGTCGACACGATCGCCCGTGTCATCGACGCGCATGATGCGCCGGACGCGCTCACGGTCGAAACTCTTGCCGCGGCCGAATCCTGGGCGCGTGCGACCGCCGACCGCATGATCGCGGCCGTCTGAGGAGTCCGCCAGGGCGCTTCACCGCCCTGG
>NZ_JAGYWT010000229.1:0-3892 GCF_019279095.1 Microbacterium sp. BF1
GGCAGACCCGCCTGCGCCTGGGCCGCGGCATCAGCATCCCCGAACTGCAACGCGAACCGCGCATTGGGCAGGGCATCGAGGCGACGCAGCCAGTCCTGGGCGCTCTCGGGCGCCGCGGAACCGAGAGCGCGGATGGCCGCGACGATGGCGGGATCGATCGCAAGGACCGCGGTGGTGCCCGCCACACCGTCGAGCTGAGCGGTGAGAGCGCCCTCGGGGCCGGTGAGGGCAGCGAGCTCGTCCGAACTGAGCAGTGCACCGCCCTCGGGGGTCGCCGTGATGGGGACGAGCACCCCGACCTGAGCGGTCTGAGAGTCGGCGACGACCAGCACGCTGGTGGCGGTGGTCGCCGCTGCGTCATCGTCGTCGGTGTTCTGCGTCTTCGCGCCGGTGAGCTCCGCCCGCAGCGGGTAGACGCCCGGAGCGAGGGCCCCGAGGGTCTCGGCCGGCACGAAGACCGTGGTCATGGCCGACTCTCCGGCATCGAGGGCTGCCGTCGTGTCGGAGCCGATGGCGTCGAACTCGCCCGGGGCCGTGCCGTCGTCGAGCCAGCTCGCGACAGAGGCCTCATCCGTCAGCGGCGTCCTGCTGAGCTCCACCTGCACCTGACCGCCGGAGAGCTTCGACTCGGTGTCGTTCTGCACCGTGAGCATCGCCGTGGTCGCGGAGCCGGGGGCGACGAGGCCGCGCAGGCCCGCAGAGATGTGGAAGCCCACCCGTGCATCGTCGTCCGCACCCGATGCCCCGGCTGCACTGGCCGCGCTCGGTACGACGACCGCGCAGGCGCCCAGCACGATCGCGAGAACAGCGGTCCTGCTTGCGAGCCTTCGAAGGCGCGCACGGAGGCCGTGCTCGGGGGTGATCGCGGTCATGGAGGTCTTCCTCGAACGCCCGGAGACGGGCTGATCGTGAGTACTGACCTCCCGATTCTAGGAGGCGCAGGGAAAGAGAACCCTGAAGACGCGTAGAGTGACGGCCGTGTCCGACACCCCCGCACCGCTCCCAGACCCCCTTCGCTGCGCCATGAGGGCGAGGACCGCAGCGGAACGGATCCTCCGAGAGGCGGAGCGTGCGGGCTCGCCGCTGATCGCGACGGAGGCGGCGAACTCGCTCGCCGAGATCCTGGTGTCGGCAGCCACGAGGGGTGCGGAGGATGCGGATGACCTCCTGCGGGAAGCCGAGCGGCACGCGCAGGAGGCGCGGAGCGTCGCCGAGGCGACCGGGGATCGCGCAGAAGTGGCTCGCAGCGATGCGATCCTCGCTTCTGTCGCGCAATCGAGAGGCGACCAGTCCACCGTTCTCGTGCGCGCGCAGGCCTCCGCACAGGTCTACGCCGAGATCGGACACCGCCTGCAGACCGCGTGACGTCTCGGTCCACGGCGGTTCGTGCGGCGTCCGGATGCCAGGATGGATGCATGGACACCGCCAACCTCACCCGCGAGGAGACCGCAGCGCGATCCGCTGCCGTCACCGTGCACCGCATCCGCGTCGAGCTCGACCTGACCGGAGCGCCGGAGCGCGCTCGCACCGGGTTCCCGACCGTGACGACCCTCGAGTTCTCGTCGACCGTCGACGCGATCTGGCTCGACTTCATCGGCGAAGGTGTCCAGCGAGTCTGCGTGAACGGCGTCGATCAGGTGATCGTCTACGACGGTGCCCGCATCGCCCTCTCGGGCCTGGTGGATTCCAACGTCGTCCGCGTCGAGGCGATCGGCGCGTACAGTCGCTCCGGTGAGGGGCTGCACCGGTTCCACGATCCGGTCGACGACGAGACCTACCTCTACACGCAGTACGAACCGGCCGACTCGCGGCGGGTGATGGCCTGCTTCGAACAGCCCGACATGAAGGCCGAGTACACCTTCGTCGTCGACGCCCCCTCCGGATGGGAGGTGCTCTCGAATCAGACTCCGACGCACACCGATCTCGGTGTCGGCGTGCAGCGCGTGGAGTTCGCACCGACCCTGCCGATCTCGAGCTACATCACGGCCGTGGCTGCGGGACCCTACTCGCGGGTGGACGGCGAGTGGCGCCGCGACGATCAGAGCGTCGCCCTCGGCGTGTTCGTCCGCAGATCACTCGCTGCGCACCTCGAGGCCGAGGAGATCCTCGAGGTCACACGCCAGGGGCTGGACTTCTTCACCGATGCCTTCGCCTACCCGTATCCGTGGGGCAAGTACGACCAGATCTTCGTTCCGGAGTACAACCTCGGTGCGATGGAGAACCCGGGACTGGTGACGTTCACGGAGTCGTATCTCTCCCGTGGGGCGGCGACCGACGCGCAGCGCGCCGCGCGAGCCAACACGATCCTGCATGAGATGGCGCACATGTGGTTCGGCGACCTGGTGACGATGACCTGGTGGGACGACCTGTGGCTCAAGGAATCTTTCGCCGACTACATGGGCGCCCATGCGTCGGCAGTCGCCACGCGCTATCACGATGCGTGGGTCACCTTCGCCGCCAGCCGCAAGGCGTGGGCGTACCAGCAGGACCAGCTGCCGACGACCCACCCCATCGTGGCGGACATCACCGATCTCGAGGCCGCGAAGCTGAATTTCGACGGGATCACCTACGCCAAGGGTGCCGCCGTGCTCAAGCAGCTGGTCGCCTTCGTCGGGGATGAGGCGTTCTTCGAGGGCGCCCGTCTCTACTTCGCCGCCAACGCGTTCGGGAACACGACGCTCGACGACTTCCTGGTGCAGTTGAGCGCCGTCTCGGGGCGGGACATGAGCGATTGGTCGGCGGCCTGGCTGCAGACCTCGGGCATGTCCACGCTGTGGACCGAGACCGAGGCGGACGGGCGGAGCATCCTCGTGCAGACCGACCCTCGCCCGCATCGACTGCGCATCGGGCTGTACGAGCGTGTCGACGGCCGGGTCCTGCGGCGCGAGCAGCGTGAGCTCGACGTGGTCGGCGAACGGACCGAGATCGACCTGCCCGATGCCGATCTGATGCTGCTCAACGACGACGACCTCACCTATGTGAAGGCTCGTCTCGATGCGCGTTCGCTCGCGACGGTCGAGGAGTCCCTCTCTGCGATCGACGACCCGCTGGCGCGCGCCCTCGTCTGGTCGTCGCTGTGGAACGCCACCCGCGACGGCGAGCTCGCGGCGGCGCGGTACCTCGAGATCGTGCGCACCCATGCGCCCGCGGAGTCCAACATCGGGCTATTGACGGGCGTCCTCGCGAACGCCAGCTACACGATCCGCCACTTCGTCGCGGAGGCGAGCCGCGACCAGGAGCAGCGGCGCTGGGTCGAGACCGTGTGGAGCACGCTGGAGGCTGCGGACGCCGGGAGCGACGCGCAGCTCTCCTGGGCCCGGGCGTTCGCGACGGCATCCGCCTTCGACGACGGGCATCAGGAACAGGTGCGGGCACTGCTGGACGGGCAGGCACCCGAAGGCCTCGTCATCGATCCCGATCTGCGCTGGCAGCTCCTCACGGCGCTGGTCACCACCGGGCACGCCGATCTTGCGGATGTGGCCGCAGAGCAGCAGCGGGACGACACGGGCGACGGACGTACAGCCGCACGGCGGGCGCGTTCGTCGCGACCGGATGCCACCGTGCGCCGCGAGGCATGGGACTCCGCTTGGAACGACCTTGCGCTCAGCAACGATCACCTCGATGCCGAGATCGGGGGTTTCCGCGCCGGCGGGCGCCGTGATCTCGTCTCCGGCTTCGATGACGAGTACTTCGCGCGGATCGGGCAGGTCTGGGGCGCGCGCAGCATCGAGATCGCGCGACGGCTGGTGGCCGGGAACAGCCCGACCACAGCCTGCTACCGATGCCGCCGGCGGGAATCACTGCGTAGAAATCCTTGATGGGTGCGCTCACCCTGCCAGGGTAGCCGCAGAGGACGAGCCGACATCGAGAGACTTAGGCTCCCCTTCGTCGC